>JAFARV010000193.1 GCA_019245255.1 Acidobacteriaceae bacterium
TGCCGCGATTCGATACGTACATGTACTTCGCATCGCGGCTGAAGTAGAGTCCGTGTGCCCCGACTCCTGTTTTGATAAAAGCGATTTGCTTGAAATTGTCGCCGTCAATGACGTGAACGCCGTTCGCATCCATGTTAGCGACATAAAAAACCTTACCATCAGGAGAGATGCGGCAGTCTTGCGGCATGCTGTGCGCAGGTTGCAGCGGGAGATGCGCTAGTACTCTTTGGCCGGCCACATCCACTTTGATCAGTTCACTCGAGAATTCGCAGGTTGCAATCATGTAACGGCCGTCGATGGAAAAGTCAGCATGGTTCACACCCTTGCAGTTGACGGGCACGCGTTTGACAACCTCCATGGTGTGGGCATCACGGAAGTCCATTCGCATTTCGCGCTCGGCCATCACAATCGCGTACTTGCCGTCCGGAGTGTAATACATGTTGTAAGGATCGTCGACGTGAATCGTTCGGCCCTGCTTCCCGGTGGCGGGATCAATCGCGGTCAGCTGATCTCCGAGGTCCTGCGCCACCCACAAGGTTTTCAGATCCCATGAGGGCACGACGTGTTGCGGCTCGAGGCGGCCGAACCTGTTCGGCGACGTTTTCGGCAACTTGAAGTGGGCGCATACCTTGTAAGTTTTAGGATCGATGACATCGACGCTGTCGCTCTTTGAATTCGGCACATAGACGAGCGCCGGGAACGCCTTCACAGCATTCGAAAGCATATTGGCGCCATCGTCCGCGTAGATATTGTGAGCGTCCGTGACGGGCGACATGCCGGGCAGGACATTCACTTGCGCTGCAAACCCGGGTTCACAACCGGCGATGGCAGCACACATGACCGCGCACGCTAGCAACTTCGAAGAAAAACTCATACGCTACTACCTGTAAGGGTATCGCGGCGAGCGCAGCGCAACTACCGTTTTCAAGCTCGCATTTTTTCAGTACAATTTGATAAAGAAATGTTGCAGACCAGCGAAGGCGAAACCGAGATTCTGCTAGGCAACAAGCAACTGCTCGGAATCTTCTGTGTTGTTGTCATCCTGCTGGGCGTCGCTTTCGCCGGCGGATACAAAATCGGCGAGGCGTCAAGGAAGCCCGTCGCCGTTACGACCGATCCAGCTCCGACGGCGACCAATACTGCGGGGGGACAGACACACGAGTTGCCAGCGAGTTCCTCTAATGCGGACCAAACCGCCGCATCGAGTGTGAAGGCGAATCAGGATGCTTCACAGGCTGCATCTTCGACTGAAACCGGTGCTGCATCTGAGGCTCCGCTCGGCTCCCGGCACCGGAAGACTGCCGAAGATACGTCGCCGGCGCCGTCGGCTGGGACTGAGACGGGAACGGGTTTCACACCGCAAGCCAAACAGAGCTTTCTGCAGGTAGCGGCGGTTGGTCGCGATGAGGCCGAAGCGATCGCGGATGTTCTCGATCAGAAAGGGTTTCATGCGCATGCGGTGCCGAAACCCGGCAGCCCCAAGATTTATCGCGTTCTCATAGGACCCGTTCACGACGCCGCAGACCTGAACTCCACACGCGAAGCTCTTCGGAAAACAGGCTTTCGAGAGGTGATCGTCCAGCGTTATTAAGCGCGGTTCTTACTTCTGCTCCTCACCGAGACTTTGCAGGTAGGTGATGATTTGCCACCTCTGGGCTTCCGGCAAGTGCTGAAACGATGGCATCGAGTGGCTGGGTGACCCGTTCCGAAGCACCCAGAAGAGTGCTCCCGGATCGGCATCGTGAACGAATCGCGTAGTAAGCGGCGGCGTTTTCGCGCGACCGTTTCCCTTACCAGCTTCTCCGTGACAGGATCCGCAGTTCTCGTCAAAGAGCTTCTGCCCGGCCTCACGCGCGCGTTCGTTGCCTGCGTACGGGTTTGCGCGGTGCGGCGCGATCTTACCCGCATGCTGCATCAAGGATTCTGCAAGTGCAGGAAAGACTACCAGCGCTACAGAAGTAAGTATGTGCCCGATCCGCCCCCGCACTACTGCCGCCCTCTGAGTTTGCGTGCGAATTGGCTGATCTCATAGGAAATGCCAAAGCGAAGCAGAAGCGGCGCGCTGGTTCCGGTGATACCAAATGACGGGGACATTTTCACGTCCACGCCTTTCGCCACATTCCAGTCAACTACCGGCCCGACGCAATGCGAGGTATCACGAAGCTGCAGCAAGCTGGTGTCGCCGAGTCCACCGTACATCTCGACGCCGGCAGTAAAGTTCTCCCGGCAAAAGGCGCACCGATCGGGCCGTGCTTCGAGAGCCAGCGGCCGCGACACACCAACTGCGTAGCCGAATTCCCACGGAGCGTGTGCAAGGTTTTTTTCGACGATGATGTTCTCGGAAAAATTCCAGCCGCGCCAGTAGCTGCCGAACAGTAGTTTGGTCTCGAGTTCGCGCTGCTTCTCTTGGCGGGCGATAGCGTTCGGCACGGCCAGATCGGCTTCGGTATCATGGCCCACCACTTCAAGCAAAGATTTGTCCGCCCCATTGATATCCTCAAATTCGACGTACAGGACGGGGTTGATCCAATGCGCCTGGCGCGTCAACCGAAACCGGTTCTCAAACCGGAATCCAGTGAAAATGGTGCTGTCCCCGGACGTCGCCTGACCGTCCAGGTATACCTCCGTCGTCCACCATCCTCGCAGGCCATATTCGAATTCGAGCGCCGATCCGATAAACCGTCCCGAATCCGCCGGACGGCCGGTCGCGTTCTTGCTTTCAATCTCCAGATTTCCGGGCTCCTCGAGCCGGTCGGTATAAGTGACAAAAAACGGGCTTTCACCCGCGAGCGCCCGGAACGCGCACCCTATCAGCATTGCCAACAGCAGCGCAGATCGCGACTCTATCATGGAGAAAACATATCAGACCTAACTGGTCTGATATAAGAATTTTCCGGTGAATGGCTACTTCGGCGAGTCGACGTGCAGGTATGTAGGATCTGAACGGTCGGGATTAGCGGCTTGCGACTAACTGCACACCCAAGCGTGCCGGTAAATCGGCACGCAGCGACTGAGAGGTCCGCGCCAGCAAGCGCCGGTGGGTGTGTTCATTGTCGATATGATTTCATACGTGTATCGTTTATGAGATAAATGATTAAGGAGGCAAGCCAATGGTGAATCAACTTCTTGATGACCTGGTTCGTGACGCAAATCAGGCGCTTCGCGCAATGCGGCGTGCACCGTTATTTACTTTCATTGCGGTACTCACGCTGGGGTTAGGCATCGGATCAAGTACCGCGGTATTCACAATTGTCATTACGCTCCTGCTAAATCCATTGCCGGCGAGAGATCCATCTGCGCTGGCCGCCATCTATACGACTCCAGCGAAGAGCGGCAGGCAGGCGCCCGCTTTGTTGCCGACGTCCTATTTGAATCTCCAGGACATTGCATCGAAGAACACGGTCTTCAGTGCACTCGCGGGCTACACACCTCCGCTTGTCCTGACTTTAAAAAGCAATGGTGGGCAGCAACGGCTTTTCGGCGAACTTGTCACAGCCCAGTATTTCGGCGCGCTTGGAATCGTGCCTGCAAAAGGCCGGTTCTTCATGCAGAGCGAAGACATAACACCGGGTTCTGCAAACGTTGCGGTGTTGAGTCACGGCGCGTGGCGACTGAGGTTCGGCAGCGCACCCGATATTGTCGGCCGCGGCCTGGATATCAACGGTGTGCCTTTCACCGTGATCGGAGTAGCACCGGCCGGCTTCATTGGAATGAGCGCAGTGTTCGGGCCGGATGTCTGGCTGCCGGCTACCATGGCACAACAGGTCCTGCCGGCGCAATCGCGGGACGCACTCACCGAACGCGGACGGAACCTATTTCACGCGATAGCACGACTGAAGCGAGGGACCACGCGGCAAGAAGCAAACACCCAGCTCCAAAGCGTTGCGGCAGCTCTCGCGCGCGAATATCCGCAAACAAACGAAAATC
>JAFARV010000267.1 GCA_019245255.1 Acidobacteriaceae bacterium
ACTTGAGTGCTTCCAACAGCGGTGCGGGGTTGTCGGCGGGAACGCTCTTGGCAAAGTCCAGGTCGTAGATCGTGTGGCCGAAGTGGTTCAGATGCTTGTCCAAGCGGCGCTTGAACTCGCTCCAGGCGCCGGTATCGGCGATCGGCGCGGATGGGGATGAATACGCCCGGCCAAACTCCTCGCCGGCTGCACGGGCGAGCCAGTCGGCGACGTCCGGCTGGGTGCGCCCCCACGACGCGAGATCATACAGCGACTTCTCGGCCAGAATCGGCGCGCTGTCGAAGCCCAGCAGAAAAGTCAGGGCGGCCGGATCTGTCTTACGCTTGAGGAGCTTGTTGTAAAACCAGGTGAAGAGAGTTTCCGTGGTGTAGGCGACCGGCAGAATGCCGCTCTGGACGGTGAGATAATGATCCGCCGCCACGGTCACGATCTGGCGCCCGGCATCAAGCAGTTGCGTGGTGGAGGTGGCGTCCAGATCGCGCTCCGAGCATGCGGCGATGACACTCTCGTACCGCGGGCGCGCATCACCCGACCAGCGGGAGTGCGCCGAGCGCATCATGCGGACCAGCCGCGGAATCCCGGGCGAGACCAGGAACATCGACACCAATTGCAATGCGCCGACACGATAGTAGTAATATGCGTAATCGTTGATGGTCAGCAGCAAGACCCGATCCGGCTGCATGAACCTGATTCCAACGGATCGCGCGAAGCGAATCATCGCCTCATTCCACAGCGGCAGGGCGAGCGTCGCAAACAGCGGCGAGAGCGGGTCAGGCAGCAGTTCGATCACGCTGCCGCGCCCGTACTGCCCTTTCTCGCGCGGCAGTTTCCACTCAAGCATCACGGGCGGCTCGGGCAGCGCAGTGATGGGCCGCGCCTGCAAAATGAAGATGCGCCCGTCGCTCATCGCCCACTCAATGTCCATCGGTTGGCCGTAGAGCTGTTCAATCACCACGCCGATACGGGTCAGTTCAGCGCCCTGTTGCGGTTGAAGCGCAGGCTGCTTACACGTTTCGGGAGGCACCGGTTCTTCGCGCGTGCCTTCGGCCATGGGCACGATCATCAGCTTCTTGTCGCCGATGTCCTGCGATTCGATCGCACCCGTCTGCTTGTTGGTAACAAATGTATCCGGTGTGACCAGGCCGCCGACGATAGCCTCGCCTAAACCCCAGGCTGCATTGATCATCTTTTGATCGCGCGCCCCCGTCAGCGGATTCGCCGTGAAAAGAACGCCTGCCACCTCCGCAGGCACCAGTTCCTGCACGACAACCGCGAGGCTGATATCCTCTGGGCGGATGCTCTGTCGCGCGCGGTAACAGATGGCGCGCGTTGTCCACAGCGACGCCCAGCAACGTTTGACCGCATCCAAAACGCTGTCAGCACCGCGAACATTGAGGTAAGTGTCGTGCTGGCCGGCGAATGACATCTCGGGCGAGTCCTCTGCAGTGGCCGAAGAGCGCACGGCGACGGGCGGATTGCCGGATCCCAACGCGCCATATCCCTGGCGAATCTCTGCGGCGAGGTCGTCGCTGATCGTGGCTTGCGCAATGAGCGATTGGATTTGCGCAGACACTCGGTCGAGTGCGGTGGCATCGCTGGTCTGCACCTGTGCGGCGGCGGACAGAATCTCGTCGCCCAGATGGTTCTCCGCTGCAAAGTAACGATACGCGTCCGTAGTGATGTGGAAGCCGGGCGGCACCGGTAGGCCCGCCGAGGCCAGGCGAGCGAGCGAGGCGCCCTTGCCGCCAACTCTGTCGAGCGTCGCGGCGCGGCTATCGAGTTTCAGAATGAATGGGCTGGTTCGAGGCGAAGTGATCGTAGCTTTCGTTCCTTCTCAAGCCTGCTTCAGGTGGTCAACTTGGTCGTCCACTTGTGTGGACCAGGAGTTTATCTCAACCGTTGGGCAAAGGAAATTAACTTGCCAAGCCCCAACCTCTGACCCGCGGATGCTGCGTGTTGGCGAGCCAGTTGCTTCATCAACAGCGCTCCCAGATGGATTTTGTAACGGCCTCCTATCGAGTGATCGCGCCCTACTGGTGCGCTGCTAATCAGGGCTGTGTCTTAGCCCTAGTGCGGCGACCGCAACGGAAGCTGGCCCAGAGTCGCGGGCGCGAGACCAAAGTCGCACACGTCGTTGCAGACCGTCACGCCCCGCGAACTCTCTCTTTCTTGGTGAGTCGAAATGTGCTCTATTGCACTTCGTCCGGGTGTTCCATTTCCTCGCAGATTCCGGAAACCGTTCCCGTAAACTCTCCGGTAGCAGCAAAGAAGACAGGATTGTTGGGATCGTTCAGGGCGTTCAGCACTGGCACGACCGTCTCCGTCATCGTAAGAACGCCGGATGCATTCTTGAAACGCCCGGTTCCCCCGCTGATTTTAAACGTCAAGCTGCAGTGGGCGACTACTGTAGGCACGAAATCGATGCAGTCGCTCCCCTCGGTGAGATTGACATACAACAGAGTGCCGTCCTCGAAGCGAAACACGCCCCCACCGGCGAGTTCCAGTAAATAGAGCTGATTTGCGCCCGAGCACGTGCTGGATGATGATGGGGAATTTGCGATGGCTCGAATCAGACGAACCGTGAATGAGCCAAGCGCACTATGCCCTGCGAAACTGTCGGCGTCGTTACTCGTGTTCGGTTCCTGGAGACTGGTGGCGCTGTTCTCCGAAGTTCCAGAAAATCTCATTTTGATGTGCGTCTCTTGAGCGAAAGCGCTTGCGACGCCGAGAGTGACCATGAACGTGATCGATGCGATGTGTTTCATTGTGTCTCCTGATTTGGTGAAAGGAGATTCCAGGCGAGTCTTCGTTTTCCTTCCGGCGTTATACTGCCTGACTCACATACAGAACGCGGCTCTCCCACTTGGGTCTAGTGCAGTTCTGCAAAGGTTTGGACGGTCGAGTTCGCCTCGATTTCGTATCAGCCGCATGCCGTCACTTCAACGCGGATTCAAGACAAACGCATGAAGGACCGGGCACGCGCTTTGATTGACCAGCCATGCGGCCGGGGTCTGCGAGGCGCAGGCGCTCTTCACTATTGCGAAACCGGTAATCTGTCCCGCATCATTCATCGACGTGGCTTGTTTTAGATATAAGGGGGATTCGCTCGGCACGAGTGTATTGAGGTCTGTGTAGGTTCCCTTCTCCCACAGCAGCGCTCGAATATTGAAA
The DNA here is from genome assembly GCA_019245255.1 of Acidobacteriaceae bacterium. Classification (GTDB taxonomy): domain Bacteria; phylum Acidobacteriota; class Terriglobia; order Bryobacterales; family Bryobacteraceae; genus Bog-105. Next base: position 3,172 of record JAFARV010000267.1, read on the forward strand.
TTCGGATCGATAGCAAAGCCCGCGATTTGCCGCCGGTTGTTCAAGGAATGGCAGCACGGTGCAACAGTGAGAATCGACGCTTTATAGGCTCCTAGGTCCTGAATGCCATCCTCTTTTGACCAGAGAAACGGATGGATATTGCCGTCTTGGGACGATTGCGCATTGCCGGTCACATCACCTTCCTCGTTGATACTTGTCGCCAAGTTGTACGTTCCTCCCAGCGTGCCAAGGTTGACGGGTCGTCCGTCTGGTTCCCATAAAACAGCGTGCGGCCCGGCAGGACGTCCG
>JAFARV010000300.1 GCA_019245255.1 Acidobacteriaceae bacterium
TTCGTCGAAATCTGGAATCTCGTCTTCATGCAGTACGATCGTGGCAACGACGGCAGCATGACCCCGCTGCCCCGTCCCTCCATCGACACCGGCATGGGGCTCGAACGCGTCGCCGCGATTCTCCAGGGCCATCTCTCGAATTACGATTGCGACTTGATCGTGCCCATTGTTCATCGCGCGGCCGAACTCATCGGAGTACCGTTCGGCTCCGATCCGCGAACGGACGTGGCCCTTCGCATCAATGCCGACCATGCGCGCGCCACTGCCTTTCTGATTCATGACGGCATCGTCCCGGCGAACGAAGGTCGCGGTTACGTGCTGCGCAAGATCATGCGTCGTGCCATGCGCCATGGACGCATTGCCGGCGCTCACGTACCGTACCTGCATCACCTCACCGCCTTTGTCGCTGACCTCGTGAAACCCGGCTATCCGGAACTTCAGGAGAGCATCGAACGAGTCGCTCGCATCGTGCGTGAGGAAGAAAACCGCTACAGGTCCACATTCCAGATCGCGGAGCGCTTCTTCCAGGACGAAGCGAAGTCCGCCGTCAACGGCATATTGCCGGGCGCGTCGGCATTTAAGCTCTACGACACCTACGGACTCGCCTTAGACGAACAGGAAGATCTCGCCCGCGATTTCGGCCTCAGCATCGACCGCGAAGGCTTCAACGCCGAGATGGAGAAGCAGCGGACCCTTGCTCGCGCCAGTTGGAAAGGTGCCGAAAAAGGACAGATCGCCGACGTCTACAAGGATCTGCCGGCCGCCGAATTCATTGGCCGCGAATGGCTCGAGTCGCCCGTCGAAGTAGTGCGCCTCATCGTCGACAAACAGCTCGTCGATGTGGTCGATACCGGCGAGGCGGAAGTCGTCTTTGCGAGGACGCCTTTCTATGCTGAGTCGGGCGGTCAGGTTGGAGATACCGGTCTCTTGCTCGATGCCGATTCGCGAGACCGCGTGGCAGTAGTCGAAGGCTCTTACAGACCCACTCCCACCGCCATGGTGCAACGGATTCGCGTTTTACAGCCGATCCGCGCCGGGCAGAAACTCGACGCGATCGTGGATCGGCCGCTCCGCGGGGCAACCATGCGCAACCACACCGCGACCCATCTGTTGCATGCCGCTCTGCGCCAGGTCCTCGGCACTCACGTTCACCAGAAGGGAAGCGTTGTCGAACCCGGCCGCCTGCGCTTCGACTTCTCACACTATTCCGCCATGACGGACGACGAGATCTCAGAAGTCGAGCGTCTCGTCAACCAGCAGATCCTCGCAAATATCGAGGTCGCGACCGACATCATGGACCTTGAAAACGCCCTCCAGACAGGCGCCATGGCCCTGTTTGGCGAGAAATATGGCGACAACGTGCGTGTCGTGTCCATACCGGGCTTCAGCCGGGAACTCTGTGGCGGCACTCACGTATCTCGCACCGGAGACATTGGTCTCTTCAAGATCGTCTACGAGGGCAGCATCTCCTCAGGGGTGCGCCGCATGGAAGCCATCACCGGCGAGGGTGCGCTCGAGAAGTTCCAGGAAGCAACCGCTCAACTCGCAAGCGCAGCGAAACTGCTGCACACCACCGAAGCCGGTGTCCTCGAGCACATGGAAAAGCTGCTCGAAAAACAAAAGGCGCTCGAACGCGAACTGAACGACTCCAAAACGCGCCTCGCTCATTCGGCGGTCGATAAGCTCACCGGCCGCAAATTGAATGGCGCGACCGTCGTCGCCGAGAAGGTCGAAGGCCTCGACCGCGCCCAGCTTCGAACCATTGCAGATTCGCTTCGCAACAAACTGGGCAGTGCAGTCGTCGTCCTCGCGTCCGTCAATGACTCGGACGTTGCCATCGTCTCCGCCGTCAGCAAAGACCTCACCGCAAAAGTGCAGGCCGGGAAGCTCGTCGGCGAGGTGGCGAAGGCCATCGGCGGTAAAGGCGGAGGCCGCGCCGACATGGCGGAAGGCGCCGGCAAAGACCCAACTGCTCTCCCACAAGCTCTCGAATCGGTCTACGGCAAAGTCGGAGCCATGCTCTAAATGGAGCGGTTTGATGTCGCCATCGTAGGCGCCGGCCCCACCGGCCTCGCCTGCGGGATCGAAGTGAAAAATCGCGGCTTGTCGCCGGTCCTCTTTGATAAAGGCTGCGTCGTCAACTCCATTTATCACTACCCGACCAATCTCGTCTTCTTCACCACGCCTGAGTTGCTCGAGATCGGCGACATCCCCATGACTTCTCTCAACGAGAAGCCCGGCCGCACCGAGGCGCTGAAATATTACCGGCGCGTTGCCGATCACTACCGGCTCAACGTCCACCAATACGAACGGGTACTCGGCTTTGATGGCAGCGATCGCAATTTCACGCTCCGCACACTGACCGCCGACGGCGAGCATCACTGTTACGGAGCACGCAAACTCATCCTTGCGACCGGCTACTACGACATTCCTAACCGCCTGAACGTCCCCGGCGAGGACCTCGACAAAGTCATCCACTACTACCGCGAGCCGCATCCTTACTACAACCAGGACGTCGTCATCGTCGGAGCGAAGAATTCAGCCGCCATCGCGGCCCTCGACCTCTTTTGGACGGGCGCGCGCGTCACGCTCGTTCACCGCGGGGCCGGCATCTCGCATAACGTCAAATACTGGATTAAGCCCAACATCGAAAACCGCATCAAAAGTGGTGAAGTGAAGGCCTATTTCCGCAGCAGCGTCAAAGAAATCCGCCAGCACGACGTCGTTCTCGATACGGCCGAAGGCGAAGTCACGCTGAAAAACGATTTTGTCTTCGCCATGACGGGATACCGGCCTGATTTTGAGTTCATGGCCGACCACGGCATTCACCTCGATCCCGCCACCTCAAAGCCCATCACCGATCCCCAAACGCTCGAAAGCGAACGCGAGGGCGTCTACCTCGCAGGAGTCATCGTGGCAGGCACCCACACCAACGAAATCTTCATTGAAAACGGCCGCTTCCACGGAAAAGTGATCGCCGAAGCCATTCAGAAGAGTCTCCGGACAGATGATTGAGCGTTCAGAATCACGGTCTATGAACGCTCGGGAAC
>JAFARV010000488.1 GCA_019245255.1 Acidobacteriaceae bacterium
TTCCGCGTCGAGGACAAGGCCGGCATCATCGCCACGCTGGCGACCATTCTCGCCAAACACAGCATCGGAATCGATGCCGTGCTGCAATTGCCCGCCGAGAATTGGCGCGACCTGCCTTTTGTGATAACGACGGAGCCCGCGCTCGAGCAATCCGTGCGCGAGGCGGTTGCCGAGATTAACAGCCTGGATTTCCTCATCGAACCGCCATTCGCAATGCCCATGGAACGCGGATTTTAGGCCGTATCGGGCGAGAAAAAGTCGGTTCGCGTGCTACGATTTCAAGAGACCTCACAGTAAGCCGGAGAGGTGGCTGAGTGGTCGAAAGCAGCGGTTTGCTAAACCGTCGTACTGCCTTAAAGCGGTACCGAGGGTTCGAATCCCTCCCTCTCCGCCATAGCCTTCAAGTAGCAATTTGGCGACAAAGCATCGCTGCGGGGATCTTCATTCCTCTTTGTTGCTGTTTCCCTCTTTGAAAAAGCAAACTGCTCAGTGCCGTTTATTGAAGCGGTCATGATTCCGGACATCCATGCGGCCCTGCCGAGCCGTTATCATTGGATAATCTGTTGACATACAGGCATTTGGACGACTATTAACCATGGCATCGGAAGCGGACATTCTGGCGGTAGACCGAGGCGAGCTCCCCAGCCTGATGGAACCGCTACTGATCACGGACAGCTCCCAACATCGTGGCCCGCTTACCGACCTTGCGCTCGATCTTACCTAGAAGTCCGCTGGCTTCTGCCGAAGTTTGCCTCCGGCCTTGCTCGCCTCACTCGCTGACCTCGTCCGGGCAATGAACTGCTACCCACGATGTAAGGACAGTACCTTCCTTACTGCTAGTGCGGAGTACACCCCTCAGGTTAATTCCTTCAGAGCAATTTTTCTCTTATACTCGCCTTCGTAAGTTCGCAATCTGACAGTTTTAGGGAGTTATAACGAACATGAAGCGCAGCGCGATCTTAGTGTGCGCGTTTATTTGTGCCCGCATACCTGTCGCGGCACAGATCAATTACTCGTTTACTAACATTGACGTTCCTGGGGCAACGCAAACAAACCCTTCTGGAGTCAATGCTAGTGGTGAGGTGGCGGGGTATTACTGGGACGGTTCGACGGATCACGGGTTTGTATATATTAACGGGCAGTTCACCACCTTCGACTACCCCGGGGCTTTGCTAACCCAGGCGCTGAGCGTCGCCGACAATGGCGACGTGTACGGCGCTTATGCACTAGCGGGAAGCTGGCAGGCTTTCAAGTACACGCCCAATACGGCGCAGTTTGAAACACTGCCATTGCCCATTCAGCTTCAGCAGAATGTGCAAATTATTACGGGTGTGGGACCGACCGGGGATGTTGTCGGACACATGGAAAATCCACAGACGGGTTTCTATGGCGCGTTCCTCGTTTCGAATGGCCAACTCACGATCGTTCCCGCGCGCTCCTCGACGAGTTATCTCGGAACGACAGCCGTGGGAGTCAATGGTTCGGGACAGGTACTCGCGTCGTCATGGGATCTTTCTGACGCTTATGTATATTCGCGCGGAGTACTGACAACCGTCCCGAGCATGAATCCGGGCGGCATTGGACCGCAGGGTCAGATCGTAGGGCAGGCGAAAGACAGTCCGTCCTCAGGTGTTGTATTTGCGGATGGCGTGTTGTCGACCTTTCAAGCGCCGGGCAGCACTTCCGCATCCTTCAACCAGTCGATTCGGCCTTACGGCATAAACGTCTCGAACCAGATTGTGGGCACTTATGTCGATACTTCCGGTATTCAGCACGGATTCCTTGCGACTCCTCCAAGCCCGGTGCAAGGGGAAACCACGAAGGGATACGTGGATACTCCGAACGGGAACAGCGGCTCTTTAAGTGGCATTGTTCCGGTCATTGGATGGGCGATTGACAACAAGGCTGCCATCGCGGATGTAAATATTCTTGTCGACAACACGTGGGTCGGCGTGGCGAAGCTGGGGATGAGCCGTACCGACGTCTGCGCGGCATTTCCGAACCAGGTGAACTGTCCAAATGTCGGCTGGACTTATCAGCTCGACACGACCCAACTCGCGGATGGTCCCCACGTAATCACGGCGCTAGCGACATCTGCAAATATTGCGCACGCAATCGTAACAACTCCGATCACCGTTGCAAACTCCGGCGCCAAGGCGCGCAACCCGCTGCGGCTCTGGATTGATGTGCCGGGGCCACAGAATTCGACCTTCTCCGGCGAGGCCACCTTTGCAGGATGGGCTGGTGACGACACGGCTCCTGTGAACAGCATCACCGCGCTGGTCGACCACACTGCCACGTTCTAC
>JAFARV010000490.1 GCA_019245255.1 Acidobacteriaceae bacterium
GAGCCCGTCAGAGTCGCCTTCCACCCATTGAATGAGGTTGTGGTGACGGTAGTCGCCTGCGAGTAGCTGGTCATCAACCCTGCCGCCAACCATCCCCTCAGGGAGAAACGGCTGAAACAAGTCATATGCGGAGTGCCTCCAGAAAGCCTTATCGTTGAGAACGGAAAGGTACTCGGCGGATCCGCGAAAAACTTTAAAGAGGATAATCCCGCTGTCCGCACCCAAGGTAAGAGTCTAGTGCTCTTGCCGCTTAGACGCCCTTAAAGGCCAAGAGCTAAGGTGCGCAAACCGCCTATCGGCGCCTGACAACGACCACCGTCAGGTCGTCGCTTAGGGCAGGAGCTCCGAACCAGGCCCGCACGCGATCAAGGAGTTGGCGAATAACTTCTATGCCTGAACTCCCGCCCACCGTCTTCAGATAGTTTGCTAGCCGGTGTTCGCCGAAGAACTCACCAGTTGAAGACGGCGCCTCAGTGACTCCATCGCTATAAAGCAGCAAAGTGTCGCCGGGATTCAAAAGCAGCTCGTGCGCCGCGTATTGAACGTCTGGAGCTAATCCGAGCACCAGGCCTCCTCCGCGAATGCGCTCCACTTCACCGTTTGCCCGCAGTAGTAGCGGATAATTGTGGCCCGCATTTGCATATTCGAGCACGCCTCGCGAAGGGTCGAGAACGCCGAAGAACACGGTAATGAACCGGCCCAGCGGAAATCTGGGTGCAACGTTTCGATTCAGAGCCGTTAATGCTGCCGCCGGCGGCGGTGCCGACTCAACAAGCATCTGCACTCTCGCCTGGAGGCTCGACATCATCAGCGCGGCGGGCAGGCCTTTCCCGCAAACATCCGCGATGCAGAGCGCGAGGCGGCCATCGGGATAGGGCAGAAAATCATAATAATCTCCGCCCACCGTCCAGCACGGCACGTTGAATCCCGCAATTTCGTACCCCTCGACATCCGGGGAACCAGGCGGCAGCAGCCCCTGCTGGATTTCACTCGCCTGCGCAAGCTGCAGTTGCATCAGCTTTTCCTGCTGCTCAATCGCAGCCAGCCGTGCATGTTCGATGCGGATGGCGGCGACGTTGGCCATCACGGTTAAAAGCTCGAGATCTTCTTGTGAAAACGGACGATAGGTGGTCCCGTTATCGACGTAGATCAACCCGATCGCCTCTTCATTTGTTTGCAGCGGAACGGCGAGAATACTCCGGACCCGCTGCGCCACAATACTCTCCCGAGTTCGCAGCGCCTGTTCGAACTGCGCATCTTTAATGAGCAGCGCCGCGCGTTCGCGCAGAACCTGATCACGCACACTGCCGCTGATTGAGAAATCCTCGCCGCGGCTTGCCCGAACGGATAAGGTCCCGTTGGCATCGTTTGCCAGGATGAGACCGCGCCGGGCATTGACTGCCGACAGAGCGAGATCCAGAATCGTGTCAAATAGCTCTTCAAGCGGCCGATGGCTTGCCAGTTCCTGACCGGCCCGGATTAATGCGCTGACGGCCCTGGCGGTTCCGAGCTTTGAATCCTCTTCCTTGCCTTCGCGCGCCTTCCCGAGGACCTCTTCGAGGCTGGTGACGATGGTTGCGGCGCGTCTGATCCCTCCCGATTCCTGGGGGACGAAAGTGACGATACGCGACCCGCTGTCACTCGGCTTATCGAGGACATCTATCGTGAGTTGCCCCGCAAAGATGCGATCGCCCGGGTTCAAACTGTGCGTCCCGGTAAGGACGGTGGCATTAACCACGGTTCCGTTTCGGCTTCCACAATCACGCACTTGCCAGCCGCTGTTTGAGGGCTCGAGGCAAAGGTGGTATCGGGACAAGGCGGGATCATTCGGATACGAGAGTTCGTTGTCCGCTGCGCGCCCGATGGTTACCGGTTTACCGGCGAGTTCGACGGTTCTCGATGACGCGTCGGGCCCGGTGATGAGTAGGCGCATGAGCAGATTCTAAATGTATCGTCCCTTTGGTCAAGCGCGGTCAACACGAGCGAATGAACCCAAGCAGGCTCACGATCGCATCGCTGCTCGAACTTTATCTGCGGCTTCCGTCGTCGCCGCTATTGAATCAGAAGCCGCCTGTCCGGTAATCAGCCGCGCACCCCGATTCCACGTGAGATACAGAAACCCCCACTCAACCGCAACCAGAACGCGGCTCTGGAACTCGACGATGTACAGCAGATGAATGAAGAGCCACACCAGCCATGCGATGAAGCCCGACAAATGCGCGCCAAACACCTTGGCCACCGCGGCGCCCCGCCCGATCACCGCGAGTTCCCCCTTATCGAAGTAGCGGAACGGTTTGAAGTCGCTCGTTCCCTCAACTCGTTTCTCGATAACTCTTGCAACGTATGACCCGCCCTGCATCGCGACTTGCGCGACCCCCGGCAGCGGTTTGCCTTTGTCGTCAGTCACGTATGCCAGATCACCGATGACAAAAATGTCGGGATAGCCGGGAAGTGTCAGATTCGGATTCACCTTCAACAGACCATGACGAACGGTCTCTACGCCCGTCCGCTTCGCTAGTTGCCGTCCGAACTCTGAAATAGCAACGCCGGCCGCCCAGATGACCGTGTGCGCCTGGATGTGTTCCACCTCGCCGGTCTTCGTCTTCGCCGATATGCCATTCGCGTCTACGCACGTAACCATCCGGCCGAGATACGTAGTTACACCAAGTGAGGCGAGTTGCCTCTCGGCTTTCTGCGACAGGTCTGCCGGGTAGGTTGACAATAGGCGCTCGGACCCATCGACAACAATGATCTTTGCGTCTTCCGGCCGGATAGAACGAAACTCGTGCAGTAGAGTGTGGTGAGCTATCTCACCGAGCGCCCCCGCGAGTTCCACACCGGTAGGTCCGCCGCCTACGATTACAAACGTAAGCCACTTCGCGCGCTCCGCCGGGTCCGGTACTCGCTCTGCTGTTTCGAACGCCAACAGGATTCTGTGACGGACCATCGTCGCATCCTCTACGCTCTTCAGGGGAGGCGCCCATTCGCTCCATTCGTCGTGGCCGAAGTAGCTGCTCTGCGATCCAGTCGCAACGATCAGGGAATCGTAAGAAACAGACGTTCCGTCCTTTAATTGCACCTGCCTTGCCTTCGGATCAATATCAACCGCTTCTCCTAACAGTACTCGCGTGTTCTTCTGCCCGCCTAATACGCCTCGGATGGGAGCTGCAATTTCGCCGGGCGAGAGTGCGCCTGTTGCCACCTGATACAGCAACGGTTGAAATAAATGGAAATTACGGCGATCAACTACTGTTACGTCAACCGGCGCCTGATTCAACGCCTGCGCGGCATTGAGCCCGCCGAAACCTCCGCCAAGGATCACAACGCGATGTTTGTCCGGCATATACCAATTGGATGCACGTGTCACGCACGGAGATTTGCCGTGGGCAGGTACTGCGGGTTGCGCCGCGCCGGGTGAATTTGTTCAAAGGCATACGCATACCGGATCAGCTTCGGCTCGCTCCAAGCCGCTCCGAACAGCGAGATGCCAACCGGTAATCCAAACACGTGTCCGGCAGGCACTGTGACGTGGGGATATCCGGCAACGGCTGCCGGAGATGCGCATCCGCTGTCGACCCGATCGCCTGTCACGAGATCCGTCACGAATGCCGGTCCCGCAGTCGGCGCGACAATGGCATCCAGCTTGTACTTTGCAAGCACCGCGTCGATACCCTCCTTTCGAGTCAAACGCCGGCATTCCGCCAAGGCGTTTTTGTAGCTCTTCTCATCGAGCCGGCCCTTTTCCTGCGACATCTCCATCAATTCCTGCTCGAAGTACGGCATCTCCTCGGCGCGGTGCGCGCGATTGAACGCAATGCAATCCGCGAGACTCTTCACTCGCCCGCCGCGGGCTGCGAGATATTGATTTAAATCCGCTTTGAACTCGTACTCGAGCACGAGCATTTCGCTGGTTCGCCAATCCTCGTAGGTAGGCAGGTCGGTGTGATCGACGATCGTCGCTCCGCTCTTTTGCATCGAGGCAATTGCCTCTTCCATGACATGTGTTACGGCCCCGCCAATATTGAAGTACTGCCGGGCGACCCCTATGCGTGCTCCACGTAATCCGTTCAAATCGAGAAATCGAGTGTAATCGCTGTATCCTTTCCCCGTGGCACTCTGCATAGCCGGATCCGACGGGTCACCTCCCACGAGCGCACCCAGCAGGATTGCGGCATCCCTGACACTCCGCGCCATAGGCCCGGCCGTATCCTGACTATGCGCGATCGGTATGATCCCGGAGCGGCTGACCAGGCCCAGGGTTGGCTTGATGCCTACAATTCCATTCATCGATGAAGGACAAACGATGGAGCCGTCGGTCTCCGTACCGACTGCCGCGGCACAGAGATTTGCCGCAACCGCGACTGCTGAACCCGAACTGGATCCGCATGGATTGCGATCGAGTGCATACGGGTTCTTCACGAGCCCGCCGCGGGCACTCCAACCGCTTGTCGAATGGGAGCCGCGAAAATTCGCCCATTCGCTCAGGTTCGTTTTTCCAAGGATGACCGCGCCGGCAGCTCGCAGCCGTTGAACGAGAAACGCGTCGCGCGCTACGGGAGCGTCTACGAGTGCGAGCGACCCCGCTGTTGTCTGCATCCGGTCGGCGGTATCGATGTTGTCCTTCAACAGAATGGGAATGCCGTGCAGGGGCGACCGCGGCCCCTTACGTTGGCGCTCGGCGTCCAAAGCCCTCGCTATTGCCGGCGCATCCGGATTCGTCTCAATAATGGCGTGCAAAGCGGGCCCACGGTGGTTCAGCTCTTCAATTCGGTGCAGATAGAAATGGACGAGGGTTTCGGCGCTGAGCTCATGTCTTTCCATCCGTTCTTGCAGCTCATTGATGCTGGCCTCATTCAACCTCTGACGTGGACTCCCGTGATCGAGCGGCGCCGCCCCGCTCATGGCCAGAAATTCACGGCGCCTGATCATGCCCTATTCGCCAAGACGTGAGTCATACCTCCTTCAATTCTGCACTCCCGCCAATCTCGACCAGCAAAATTGGGCCGCCTGGGTTGACGCAGATTTTTCTGAGAGGAGGGCACCCTAGTCCGCACTGCTTTGGTGTATGAAATTCTTTGTTAAACCCCTCGTAATTGGTTTCCTGCCGTCTATTCTTTTGTGGGCAAGCGCCCTCGAAGCTGCCGCGAAATCCCTGGCCCGGTAAACGGCCGAACCCCGGACGATTACACGCCGATGTCTTCGTTCCAGAGCGCGGGATTGCTCTCGATGAACTCGCGCATGAGGCGGACGCAATCCGGGTCATCCGCCACTTCCAGTTGAACGCCGCGCGAGCGCAGATAATTTTCCGGGCCTCGAAATGTGCGGTTTTCGCCAGCGATGACACGCGGGATGTGATACAAAAGAATCGCGCCACTGCACATATCGCAGGGCGATAGGGTCGAGTACAGTGTCGTCCGCCTGTAATCGGCGGCGGAGAGTCTCCCTGCACTGTTGAGGCAGTCCATCTCGGCATGAAGTATCGGGCTTCGTTTTTGTACGCGTTGATTGTGGCCCCGCCCGACGATGGCTCCCTCAAGGACCAGGACCGAACCGATGGGGATTCCGCCCGTCGCCAGGCCCTTTTTTGCTTCCTCAATTGCCGCCGCAAGAAATGTGTCCATCGATGCTACTGCCGATTATGGCGGAAACAGCATCGCCCGTTCGAGACGATGGCTTCAAAATTTCCGGGCTTATTGCCGATAAGTTTTACTTAAGATGTATGAGCTCCAAACAGTGGCGTGCCTGCTCACCGGGGTGGTCTGCGCTACCGGGTGGCTCGTTACCCACAGGCGGCTCGCAAAGATCCGTAAGAACCAAGCGGCACTCGAGCGGTCATCCCAAGTCCTCGAAGAAGAGCGAACCGTCCTCGAACTGATTGCGAAGGGCGCCTCCCTCCGGGAAGTCCTCGATGCGCTGAACCTCGCAATTGAGCGAATGGTGCCCGATTGCTGTTGTTCCGTCTTGCTTGTTGATAGCGAACGGCAACTCCTGGTACAAGGTTCCGCGCCTAGCCTGCCACCCGAATTTTGGGCCATGTGTAACGGTCTGCCGATTGCGCCCGATCTCGGCTGCTGCCCTACCGCAGCCTTTAGGAACGAGACGACAATCGCTGAGGATATTGCGACGGATTATCGATGGGCGCCGATCAAAGACACGGTCTTAGGGTTCGGGTTGTGCGCCTGCTGGAGTGTGCCCATCCGCAGTTCGGAAACCGGGCGCGTGATTGGGACCTTCGGAATGTATCACCACAGACCGGCGAGACCGACTCCGTTCGACCTGCGCGCGGTACAGGCAGGCGCGCAGCTTGCGGGCAATGCTCTCGAACGCTTGCGGGCTGAGCAGAGCATGCGCGATAGTGCGGAGCGGCTCAGACTGGCGGAAGAGACCGCAGCGTTTGGCATTTGGGACTGGAATCCGGCCGAGGACATGTACACGCTATCGGAAGGGGCCGCCAGGATCAGCGGTTTGGGCGACCGGCCGATGCGCGTAAACCTCGAGCAGTTGTACGCTACCGTGCATCCTGACGATCGCGATCCTGCGGCACTCGCCCGGCAAGGGGCACTCATCGCGGGCAGCTCCTTCGAAAATGAATTTCGCAGGGTTCTTTCCGACGGATCCACCCGCTGGTATCGGAATGTCGGACGCGTGGAGCCGCAGCGCGACTCAAAACGGATGATCGGAGCGACGATCGACATCACCGAACAGAAGGAACTCCTCCTCAGCTTGGAGCACGCCAAGGCGGTAGCGGAGACCGCCGCACAGGCAAAGGCCGAATTCGTGGCCAATATGAGCCATGAGATCCGGACACCGATGAACGCAGTCATGGGTATGACCAGCCTGCTACTGGATCAGGATCTGCCGGCCGAGGTACTCGACTGTGTCAAAACGATTCGCAATTCGTCCGACGCATTGCTTGTAATCATCAACGACATCCTCGATTTCTCCAAAATCGAATCCGGCAAACTCACTCTGGAACACGCGCCATTCTGTCTCTGCGATTGTCTGGAGGAGGCTGTCGAGCTGTTTGCGGCGCAGGCTCACGAGAAGAAGCTCGAGATTGCGGTGGACGTCGATCCGCAGCTCTCTGACTGGATCTATGGGGATGCCACAAGATTGCGGCAAATTGTCGTCAACCTGGTCGGGAATGCGGTGAAGTTCACGCCCAAGGGCGAAGTGGTCGTTACCGCGAGAAGACGATTCGATGGCGATAAGGAAAATATTGAACTCGCGGTGCGCGATACGGGCATAGGGATTGCCCAAGATAAGCAGCACAGGCTGTTCCATTCCTTCAGCCAAGTCGATTCTTCTACTACCCGCAGATTTGGCGGGACGGGTCTTGGTTTGGCGATTTCGAAGCGGCTAACAGAGCTCATGGGCGGCCAGATCGCAGTCGAATCCGAGCCGGGTGCGGGATCCAAGTTTCACTTCACAATTCCTTACGAACCGGCGCCCGCACAGATCTCGCCGCTCGTTGGCATGGAGGCCTGGAACGGTAAACGAGTGCTGGTCGTCGATGGCAATTTGACCCGGCGGAGCGCAATTGGTCACTGTTTATCCCGGTGGCATCTCATCGCCACCGCGGTCTCGTCGCCGGCC
>JAFARV010000588.1 GCA_019245255.1 Acidobacteriaceae bacterium
CCCGCTGCGCGCCGTTCCGGCATTCCAGATTACGCGACGGGCGGCTCCGGCGGGATCACGAGGCAAGGCGGACGGTTTTTCGGCCCAACGGCCGGACAGTTATTGACGAAAAGTCAGAGCGGTTTACACAAAATCCTTGACACACCCAAGGCGGCATCCCTATACTCCTTGAACCGGTACTCAATGATTGCTCCTGGTTTAACGCCGGGCATGGCAAAAGAGATGGCCCGAGCCTTTCTCCGGTGCTGTTTTTCGATAACGTGATCGAAGATTGCATCTTTTTTCAGCTCTACTATGCTTCCGTCAGGCTCGATGGTCCGGCCAACGACATCACCGATGCGTTCCTTGCCGCGATACTCAAGGTCCACCGTCCCATACTTCTGGGCACCCGCTTCATTGAAGATCTTCAGTCGCAAATAGTGCGTGTAGGTGGTTGTCGGATACTCGTTATTCGTGGCACTGTCGGCCACCCACATCTCCCAGAAGAGACACTCGGCGTCGGCACTCGCCTCAACGCGGGGTTTTTTCAGACTCAGGTCTTCTGCGCTCACCGGCTTCCAGTCCATTCCGAATGCCGGAAACAGCGGCGCGATCAGCAGCACGTACGGGGCGAGACGCACGGCATATGTCGTACGGATCACAAAACTCCTTTCAGGATAGGCCTAGTATAGAGGCAGGTGCGGCCGCACCGCTATCCTTATCCCGACAGAAAAGTAACGGGTAAGGGCTGGTCTCAGAGCAGTTCGTAAGCCTGCGCGCGAAAATAAAGCTTGCCTTCTCAACAGAACTCTAAGATCCGCCTCGCGCTGATTTTTGGTGGACGTTCAGGCGAGCACGAGATCTCGATCCGCTCGGCACAGTCGGTCAGAGCGGCACTGGACCCCACCAGGTACGACGTCAGTGAGTATTTCATCGAAAAATCCGGCAAGTGGCTGCCGAATCCTATCCTTCCCGAGCCCGGCGCAAATCCTGGCATCGACGTGGTTTTGCCGATGTTACACGGCACCTACGGCGAAGACGGCACGGTACAGGGATTGTTGGAGCTCGCCGGACTGCCCTATGTAGGCGCGGGCGTGCTTGCCTCGTCACTTTCCATGGACAAGGTCATGACCAAACGCATCTGCCGAGAGGCGAACCTACCCGTCGTCGACTTCGTGGCGCTTACCCGGAACGGGCTGGATTGCAGGCAGTTGCGTTTGCCGTTCGATTTTCCGGTTTTCGTTAAGCCGGCGAATCTCGGCTCATCGGTTGGAATCAGCAGGGTGGACTCGCCGTCGGAGTTGCCCGCAGCAGTGACGGCGGCAGCCGAGTACGATCCAAAAATCATCATCGAAAAGGGTATTGTTGGCCGCGAGTTTGAATGTGCCGTGCTGGGAGGGGATGCTGCGGCCGCATCCGCACCCTGCGAAATACTTCCTTCGCAGAACTTCTACAGCTACGAGGACAAGTATCTTCTCGATACCGCCCGCATTGAATTGCCCGCTCGTCTCGATGCGGCACAAACGGCGGAAATCCAGCGCCTGGCCGTGGCTGCGTTTGACGCGGTCTGCTGCGAGGGCCTCGCTCGCGTCGACTTTTTGCTCGAGAATAGCACCGGGCGCATTTTCATTAACGAGATCAACACTATACCGGGATTCACGTCAATCAGCATGTACCCGAAAATGTGGGAATACTCCGGACTTCCATATTCGAAACTGCTGGATCGTTTAATTGAAATCGCCCTGGCACGAGGTAAGGTGCGCTCGGAAACGCGCTACTCACGTTGAGGCGCCGGAATCCGAAATCGCTTTTGCACGTCAGCCCACAAAGATAGCTAATGCGCACCATCCTTCGCTACCTGTTCTGCCTGGCTCTCGCCGGTCTCACAGGATATCCCGCAGAACCGCTGTCCGCCTCGCAGCCTGCTCAGAGTGCCAGTCCTGTGTCGCCGGATGACCCGGCACAGGGCCTTGCCCTGGAACTACGCCGCTTCCTCGACGTTTTCACAACCGTGCAGAGGGAAGCCGCGGACCGGCAGCCCGCCGAGAAATTGGTCTATGAGGGCGCCATCCCGTCCATGCTCCGGCAGCTTGATCCTCATACGCAATTCTTCGATCCTGGCCAGTTTGAGCAACTGAGGCAAATGGAACAATCTGAGCAAAAGGGTTTTGGCAGCATTGTGTCCGTACTGCCCGGGCAAGTGATCTTCCTTCAGATTTTTCCTGGGACACCGACCGGCAAGGCGGGCATTCAGCCCGGGGATGAGCTGGTCGCAATCGGCAACGTTGCTATTTCGGGTCTGGAACCTGAACAGATCGTTCAACTCCTCACTGAGGCGCGTCAACAGCGAATCGTGATCTTGGTACGGCGGCAGGGCGACGCTCAGCTGCTGCGGTTTACTCTGACGCCCGAACTGGTGGATGCCGCGACGGTGGATCGCGCGTTCCAGCTTTCTCCGGGCGTCGGATACATTCGGATTACAAGCTGGGACCCGCAGACCTCGACCCAACTGCATGAGGCACTGGAGAAACTAGGCGTGCGCTCGCTCCGGGGCTTGATCCTTGATCTGCGCGATAACCCTGGCGGCGTTGTGAAAACGGCCCTTGATGCGGCTTCCATGTTCCTGCAACCCGGCCAGCGGATTCTGACTGCGAAAGGCCGCACCGGCGTTGTGGAGAGTGCCGACGTACCGAAAGGTGCCGCTCCCTACACTTGCAAGTTGGCCGTGGTTATCAATGGGAAAACGGCCAGCGCGTCCGAAATCCTGACCGGAGCGCTGCAGGACCATGACCGCGCCACCATCGTTGGCGAACCGAGCTATGGAAAGGGCCTGGTGCAATCCGTGCTCCCGCTCTCCGATGGGACCGGATTGGCACTGACCACAGCCTTTTACTACACACCAAGCGGCCGGTCGATCCAGCGCCCTTTGCACGATTCCGCTCTTTCAAAAACGTTTGCGGCGACCGACCGACCCACCTTCAAAACGGATGCCGGACGGCTCGTCGCCGGCGGCGGTGGCATCCAACCGGATATTCGAGTCGCCCCTGCCGGACGAACCCAACTGGAGATCGTTCTGGACGCGAGCGGCGCGGTGACAGCATTCGCGACCCACTATCTCGCCGCTCATACCCCGCTACCGGAAGCCTTCTCCATCTCACCGGCAATTATGGACGACTTCAAAGTCTTCCTTTCAGAACGGAACATCCAGCCTGGCGTCGCCGAATGGTCGACCGAGCGGCCCTGGATCAGCGATCGCCTGCTCGAAGAGATCCTGACGCAGGCAAAGGGCGTGGCGGAAGGAGATCGGGTCGCGGCGCGTCGCGATGCGCAGATTCAGGCGGCCCTCGCGTCATTCGATCGGGACTCGACGACGGTTGCGGCGCGGTGAGTCCGGCCTAAAGTCACAAATTTCCCTAAATATTTTGAGGCTTGACAGCCGCACACCCGAAATTCTGCTAGTGTATTGAAATTGCAAGGAAAAAGCGAGGCAGTCCGAAGAGTCGGACCGCTTCCGGCAAGCGGTGGAATGTGCGTCGAAGCTCAGACTGCGACCTCAAGAGGTGAGAAAGCGGCAGCCGGCGGACACGATTACTACATGCCTGAGTCCCTGCTGGACAATCCGAACTTAATGAGTTCCGAGCGCTCAATGTCAGCTGAGCAGCTCCGTCGTGAATTCGAGCGCCATCTTCATCTGACCCTCGCGAAAGACAGTTATAGTGCAACGGATCACGACCGCTATTACGCTCTTGCACTTACAGTTCGGGACCGGCTGATAGATCGCTG
>JAFARV010000645.1 GCA_019245255.1 Acidobacteriaceae bacterium
AAAAGGATTCTTAAAAAACGCTTCGGCTCTATTACCCGGGACGCAGCTCGCTCTCGTGATTTGGATCTCCGCGGGTGCGTCAGAGCGCGCGACGTTGGTTCCCGCAGTGAAGTCCCCGTACGAATAGATGACCGTAAGAGATGCGCGATCGGGATGAATTGCCGTTCCCGCCTGCCCAGCGGCAGTCAACAGCCGTTCCGCTTGAGATTCATCGAAGTGGAAGCTGAGACTCTGGTCCGGGCCCACCATTTGCTGAATAACTTTGCGAGCGTCGAACGTGAACCGCTCCGTGCTTCGGAAACGGAATCCTACGAGGCCGAGAGAAATAATGATGCCCGCCGTCCCGACAGTAAGAAGAAACTTGCGTCCACTCCGGTCCACCAGCATCATGCCGCCAATCGTCATGAGAAAGTTGACCAGCGTGAAAACCACGTATCCCCAGTGCGCCTCGACATCCGACAGGCCACTTTGCAAGAGGATGTTGGTGTTGTACCCGATGATCGAGTTAATACCCGTGGCGGTATTGCAGAAAAGAATGACGCACGACAGCACAAACGGAATAACGTATTTCCGGTGAAACAGCGAGTCGGTGCTCTTTTTGCCGGCTCCGGCGAGTTTGCTTTCGGTGCTCAGCACCTCGTCCATCTCCGCCATTTCGGTGTCGGCCTGTTCAACCGTGCGCGAACGCAGAAGCGCTCGATAAGCGGCCTCTCTCATACCGCGGCGGAACAACCAGCGTGGCGATTCTAGAACCAGTAAGCTGCCTGCAACAAACAAGAGTCCCGGCGGAAGCGAAACCCAGAAAATGCGCCGCCACGCCTGATCCTTGAACGCAAAGATAGTCGCCGCGTCTGCAGATTGAGTCACTTCCGCAACGCGATAGCTGAAATAGATCCCGATAAACGCGGCGGCAACAATGCCAAGCGTTAGCAGCCATTGAAACATTCCGGTGCCCTTACCCCGATTTGCTGCCGGAAGACACTCGGCAAGATACAGCGGCACCACCACTCCGATAAATCCCCCGCTGATGCCTTGTAACAGCCGGCCGAAAAACAATGGCCCGTAACCGTGCGAAAGAGCAATAATCGGAATGCTGATCACAAACGTTAAGCCGCTAACTACCATCAACGGCTTACGTCCCATCCAGTCAGCAAGCATGCCGGCGAAAAGCGTAGAAATCACACTGCCGAGCAGCACCGCCGCGACAATAATTGAGAGCTGTCCCGGGTTCAGACCGGATGTAGCTTCGAGATACGGTAAGGCGCCGCCGATGATTCCCACATCCACGCCGTACAGTAATCCACCCAACCCCGCCACGAGTAACAGAAAGCGGTTATAAGTGACTCCACTCAACAGGCTCGGGTTCACCGCACCGGCATCGCTCATCGAATATTTAGACACGCCTTACATCGTCTCCCCGTTATCTTCCTCATCTCTCAAGTCCCAGTTCGGAGCCGCCGCGCGAAACGGAAGCTTGGTTGAAAATCGGCATCGTCAGAATCCGCGCGCTTCGGGAACAAGCGTGGCTTGATCTGCGTAATTGTATGACATCGGGGAGTCACTTGTGAGAGCATTGAAGGTGTCCCCCACGTCTGAGTAGGTCACGTGTCTCAAGTCATACGCCGTATCGAAGTTTTCTTCCTGTTAGCATGTATCTTTTTGTCCGTATTGCTTGTTTCCTGCGGCGGGAAGGACACCGCGAAAGCTGCGGGCATGCGTGGAATGCCTCCCGCCCCGGTGCGAGCCGTAGCCGCAGTCTCAGCCGATGTTCCGCTACTCGTTTCCGCCGTCGGTAACGTCGAAGCGATCTCTTCCGTCGATGTCAAATCGCGTGTTGCGGGCCAGATCCTTCGCGTCGACTTTCAAGAAGGTCAGGACGTCCGTAAGGGCCAACTTCTCTTTGAAATTGATCCTGAGCCGCTTCAGCGCCAGATCGCCGAGCTGCAGGCCGACATCGCCAAAGACATCGCTCTCGAGCAGCAGGCGCGTGCGAACGTCCTCAAAGATGAAGCACAGTTGAAACAGGCGCGTGCATCGGCCGACCGTGGAGTCGCGCTCGCAAAAGAAGGCATCTACTCCAAAGAGCAGACTGAGCAGGTCGTTGCAACCGCGGATTCGGCTCAGGCCGCGCTTGACGCCGATAAAGCCGCAGTCGAAAGCGCTGTCGCATCCAATAAGGCCGATCGCGCCAGGTTGGCCGAGACAAACCTCCAGCTCAGCTATACAAAAATCATTGCTCCGATTTCGGGACGCGCTGGTGTCATCAACACAAAAGCGGGAAACCTCATTAAGGACAACGACACCACGCTTGTAACTCTCCTCGAGACATCTCCGATTTACGTCTCATTCGGCGTCGCCGAGCAGGCCCTGGCTGAGCTCCGGACATACAACGCCGAACATCCGCTCGAGGTAAACGTAACCACCGCCGATCAGAAAATCGAAACCGGATCGCTGCGCTTCATCGACAACACCGTCGATACCACCACCGGAACCATCAAGCTGAAGGCGATCTTCCCGAACTCGCATCGCACCCTGTGGCCCGGTCAGTTCGTGACCGTTCAGGCACGTCTGAACCTTGAACACAACCGTATCCTGATTCCGAGCCGCACCATCCAAACCGGTCCGCAGGGCAAGTACGTATGGGTCGTCAACCCCTCCGACAGCACGGTCACGATGCGTCCCGTTAACGTGCTGCGGCTCTATCAACCGCCCAACGCTGGTGAGCAGGCCGTCATCGGCACCGGGCTGCAAGCAGGAGAATCCGTCATCTCCGAAGGGCAGATGCGGCTGATTCCGGGCGCCAAAGTCCGCCTGCTCAAGTCCGATACCCAACAGCTCAGTGATTCCGGAAACGGGTCGCAATCCGCCGCATTCTAAGGAGCGCCGATGCACTTCACAGATCTGTTTATTCGCCGGGCCATCAGTACCACGCTGCTCATGGCCGGCATTCTGATCTTCGGTATCCTCAGTTACACCTCGTTGCCGGTCAGCAATCTGCCATCGGTCGAATATCCCACCATCCAGGTCGGCGCGAGTCTTCCCGGCGCCAATCCGGACATCATGGCTTCCTCCGTCGCGACGCCGCTCGAAGCGCAATTTTCAACCATCGCCGGCATCAACAGCATGTCGTCATCGAGTTCACTCGGCAGCACGTCTATCACGCTGCAGTTCGATCTCAGCCGGAACATCGATGCCGCCGCCCAGGACGTGCAAGCCGCCGTCGCGCGTGCGCAGGGCAACCTGCCTACGAATATGCCGTCCCCGCCGTTCTATTCAAAAGTCAACCCGGCGGAGCAGCCGATTCTCTACATTGCCGTTCGCTCCGACACAATGTCTCTTTCGCATCTGGATGAGTATGCGGAAACCATGCTCTCTCGACAGATCTCGATGGTCAGCGGCGTTTCCCTCGTTCGCGTATTTGGCGCGCAGAAGTACGCCGTTCGCATCCAGGCAGATCCCGAAAAGCTCGCTGCGCACCAGCTTGACCTCGAAACCGTACGATCCGCCGTTGCCAGCGGTAGCATCAATTTGCCGGCCGGTTCGCTCTACGGGTTCACCAAGTCTTTTACCGTTCAGTCGGATAGCCAGCTCACCTCGGCATCGCAATTTGCCCGCATCATCGTCGCATACCACAACGGCAACCCCGTGCACCTCGATGAGGTCGCTCATGTGTTCGATAGCGTATCGGACGAGAAGACGCGATTCTGGCTGAATGACCGTCCAGCGATCGTTATCGCGGTCCAGAAGCAGCCCGGCTCGAACACAGTAGAAGTTGCCGACCACGTGAAAGCATTGCTGCCGGTCCTGAAACAATCGATGCCCGCTGGAATTACATTCGAGCAGGCCTTCGATGCCTCAAAGAATATCCGCGAATCTATTGCCGACGTGAAGTTTACGCTGATGCTCACGATTGCGCTGGTCATTCTGGTGATCTTCGCGTTCCTCCGCAACGTTTCGGCGACGGTGATTCCAAGTCTTGCTGTGCCGCTGTCGCTGCTTGGCACCTTCGGCGCAATGAAGCTTTTAGGCTTCACTATCGACATTCTCTCCATGATGGCCATGACGCTGTCGGTCGGCTTTGTCGTAGACGACGCGATCGTCATGCTCGAAAACATTGTGCGCCACATGGAGATGGGCAAGCCGCGTATGCAGGCTGCGCTCGACGGCGCGCGCGAAGTCGGCTTCACTATCGTTTCGATGACCGTCTCGCTGGTCGCTGTCTTCATCCCCGTCCTGTTTCTTGAAGGCATCATCGGCCGCTTGCTCCGCGAGTTCTCCATTACGATCGCCGTCGCCGTTCTCATTTCGGGGCTCATCTCGTTGACGCTGACACCCATGCTCTGTAGCCGCTTTTTGCGTCACGAGAGTCATCCTACCGGCAGCTTTTACATCTGGACCGAAAGGTTCTACATCGGCCTCAATAACCTCTATCGCCGCACATTGCTCGTCGCGTTGCGCCATCGCGCGCTGGTCCTCGGAGTCAGTCTTTCCACTACAGTACTGACTGTCTACATGTTTGTCGTGATGCCGAAGAGCTTCATGCCAACTGTCGATCAGGGATTTGCATTCGGTGGCGCCGAAGCCGCCGAGGATACCTCATTCGATGAGATGGTCCGCATTCAGAAGAATATCGATACGGTCGTCGCAAAGAGTCCCTGGGTCGATTACTATGGCTCGGGCACAGGTAATTTTGTGGGGCAAAACCAGGGATTCGTGTTCATGGTTTTCAAACAAAACAGTCATCGCCCCAAGGCCCAGTTGATCTCCCAACAGCTGATGGGACAGATGATGATGACCATCCCCGGTGTCATGGTCTTCCTGCAGGTGCCGCCGCTGATCACGCTCGGCCAGAACGAAGGCCGTGCGCAATACTCGGTCGCGCTGCAGGACGCCAATACAGCGGAGCTGTATCAGTGGGCCCCGAAGCTTGAGGCGAAGCTGCACAGCGTCCCGTCGATTCAGGATATTTTCAGCGATTTGCGGCTGAGGAGTCCGCGGCTGCAGGTGCAGATCGACCGCAACCGCGCGCTCGCATTAGGTATATCCCCCGAAGTCATCGCGAACACGCTCTACGATGCATACGGCAACCGCAGGGTCAGCACCATTACGGCGGCTTCCGACCAGTATGATGTGCTGCTGGAAGTTCTGCCGCAATACCAGAGTAATCCCGCAGCGCTCAATCGTCTGTATATTCGTTCCAATCAGGGGAAGATGGTTCCGTTATCGGCAGTGGCGGACGTTAAACAAACGGTTGCGCCGTTGAGCGTGAATCATATCGGGCAGTTGCCGGCGGTCAACCTGCAGTTCAACACAA
>JAFARV010000653.1 GCA_019245255.1 Acidobacteriaceae bacterium
CCTCAGGTGCGGTTGCTTATTACAGCCTGGCGCTGGATAGCTATTGGCACGCCGACTGGCTGGGTACAACGACCAGATTGATCAGCACTCCGTCCCGAACCGTGAAGGGGGGAAAAGCATTTGCCCCATTCGGAGACCAGTACGCCATAGGCGGGACATTCGCGGGTGCACCCTTGTTTACTGGAGCAGGAAGCACGAATGCTCTACCTGGTGTGTATACATTTCCGGCTCGCGAATACGAGCCAACGGAAGGCCGTTGGCTGACGCCCGATCCGGCGGGAGTTGCGGCGGTGGATTTGACAGACCCGCAAACGTGGAATCGGTATGTGTATGTGAGAAATAATCCGTTGGGATTGGTCGATCCGACGGGAACAAGCTACAAAACGATTCAAGTCCAAGTGTGTACGCCGTTCATCAACTCGAGCATTTTTTATGAGCCTATATCGGGTCAACCGGGCGGAGGTAGCACTTCCCAGTGCCATTACGAGAGCTATACGTATTGGGTAGACGATGACGATGATGGAGTAAGTAACGGAGCAGTTGGTGATAGCGGACCGAGCAGCACCGGCGGAAATCCGGGAGGATCGGGAACGCCGCCAAAGTCAGGGACGACGACGACGACCCCGTGGTACAAGAATCCGTGCATCAAAGGCGCAATCGGGAACGGCCTCCTGCATGTCGGCATTGATTCATTAGGACTGATTCCAGAAGCTGGTGGTGTCGCCAGAGAGATCGGTCATCAATTTCTCTATCGGGGCGTAGTAGCCGATCAGTTCGGGGCGCGAGTCATTAGGAACGTTGGATTCGGGGCGGGACTAGGATCGACCATCCTTGGTCTGCAAGATACGTCTACGACAGGCCTGGCATCGACTACGCTGGGTGCGGCCGGAATAGTAGCTGCCTTTGCCCGTACCGCGCCCATCGTTGGCCAGGCTATCTCTGTTGTGTCCATCGGCGTTGATCTCTACACTGCGGGAAAGGCCATCGCGGCGTGCAGCAATTGAACGACGACTTCGAAGCCGTGAAGAGATTGCGCCTTCCATGGTGGGGCGTGTTGGGTGGCATTCTCGGGTCTGTGCTCGTTGCATTCCTGTTCGATCGGGGAGGGAAGCTTGATCTTGCGCGACCGACTTTATATACCGTGGCCATCCTCGGGATCGCAATCGCAATAAAGTGGAATTTGAGATCGCGCGGTTGGTTCTGGATTACGATGACCGCGATTGCAGCGCTTCACATTCCGCTCATTCTGCTTGTTCCATGGACGTCCAGATGGATTCCCGCACTCATGGTTATCCCTTTCGGTATCATGGATCTCTTTGCAATGCTTGCCCTAATTGCTCTTGTCGGGAGGTTATTGAATAAGAAGAGCACGGAAGCGTGACGGCTGCAGTGTGCCGTGTACCGGCAAAGACAGGGACGCCCAAGCCGACCTTTAACCAATGCATGGCGGCTAACGCCAGCAACTTTAGCCTAGTCGGAACCGCAGACAAAATCTTCGGAACCAATTTCAGGAATACATTCGTCGGCGGGTTGCTGGGCGGGAATTCAATAACCGGATTCCTGTATGGTTCGGCGGATGACAACGCACAGACAGGGATCAGCAATACTCCAGAAATCCTGACCCGATCCATGGGTACGATGACGACTTACGGTCGGCGGACCTCGACGATTATGTCGCTGAATCTCGCCGGTAAGGGTGGACTTCCTCAAGCTCTTGGGAATTCCGGGACGGCCTTCAGAGGAGCACTCGGAACAGCCGGAAAGGTTCTAGGATTGGGCCTCAGTTTCGAGGAACGACTAGCAGTCGACGGAGCATTTACCGCTGCCGAGGTTGCCTATTGCGTTGCTGTAACCCAGTAAGCGTATGGACAACAAAAAAGAAGGGTTTCAGTTCGCTAGGGTGGCTTCGATTCTGCTGTTATTTGCCTGCCTTGGTTTGGTCGGCGGAGGCCTCGTCCGCATCTTCAGGGACGGGGCCGGAAACCTAATCGGCTGGGCTATGCTGGGCGGCGGGTTCCTTGTGACCTTTGCGACCGTGAACCAGTGGGGCAGAATCCTTCCGGGGGTATTTGGTCTCGCAGGTATCAATGCCTTGGTTACGCTTTGGTCTGGCCATCAGATAAACCAGCCAAACATGCCCGTGCCCCGAGTTGTGGCGGTCGTCCTGGCGGTGGTGTTTTTCTCCTCTGCGTTTTTGTCCGGCTCAATAGCGGTACGGGAGTTCAATGTAGCCCATAAGCTTCTGTTGTTTGCTGTTTTCGTGTTGCTGCTGATCGCAATGATCGCGAATCAGTTCGCAATACCAGGAGCGATAGGAGCCGTGGCGTGCCTGCTCGTGCTGTGGCGGCTACCCGGCCCGAATCATCGTTACAGGCCGCAATCTCATCCCTGAGCAACACACGGTGCTGGCGCACCGGCTTAGGATAGACACGTCACGCCTGGGAAGATTGCTATATAGCAACCATTGAAAACAAAGGGGAGTGCCGCTGGAGGTTGCTAAACAGCAACTTCGGGTTGCCAAATGGCAACCGTCGGCGCACGTTCTCGCCTTCGCGCAGCCGAAGCGTATACGGGACCGGGTTCGGCCAAGATTACGGACCTGGGTTTCAGTTACTCGGCGCGCGGCGAGGTGACGGACACGTACGAGATGACGCCGCACTCGGCGGGCACGTTTGGCCCGTATTATCACATCTCGGCGAGTTATTGGCCGAATGGATTGGTGAACGCCGTAACACCCAGCTTTGGCAGCGGCGCACCTGTGTGGACCTACACGCCGGACGGGGAAGGGCGAATGTACTCCGTCACGACAAACGCCGGCGGCGGGCAAACGGCGCAAAGCAGCGCAACGTACAACAGCTGGGGCGAGGTGACGAATGTCAGTTTCGGTTCTTCTGGTTCGGATTCCTACGTCTTCGACCCGGGCACGGGGCGGATGACGCAATACCAGTTCAATGCGGTATGTGGAGGATCGGTCACGGGCAATTTGAGCTGGAATGCGAACGGCGCACTCAAACAGCTTCAGATCACGGACCCGTTCAGCAGCGCCGATACGCAGACCTGTACCAACAGCTATGATGACCTGCTGCGGCTAAGTAGTAATAACTGCGGTTCGGCATGGAGTCAGTCCTATAGTTATGATCCTTTCGGGAACATTACGATGAGCGGCACGACATCGTTTCAGCCGACCTACAACGCAGCCACGAATCGCTTCAACACGCTTCCGGCTGGATCGCCATCCTATGATGCGAATGGCAATCTC
>JAFARV010000853.1 GCA_019245255.1 Acidobacteriaceae bacterium
AGGCATTCGTAGTCAATGCCGTCCGCCCGAAGCACGATTCCGATTTGGTTTCCATTGGTCAAGAACATGTGCTCATCCAGGAAGCGATGCGGTGCAAGCAAAGAGCTGAAAGCTCCCGCATCTTTGTAAGCTTTTACGAACTTGCGAAGGTTTACCACGGCGAGTCAGCGCTTTATCGGGTCGTAGAGAGCTTTTTGCTTTCGGACCTGGTTCAGAACCATGAAGATGTTTGGATCTCGTCGCGTGAGCCGCCGACCAATTGTGCAAAGTGCGAAGAACAACGCCATCCCGGCTATACGGGAACCATTTGCACCGACGATTACCGACAGAATGAAGGCGAGTCCCGCGAGTTTCCTGTCGATACCTACGATCAACATCGGTTTATTCAGGGCTCTTGCGGCTAATCTCGTCATAATGTCCTGATCACAGGGATTGAACCCAGGTAATGATTGGCGACGCGAACAGTGCGAAGATCAGGCCCAAAAATAAGCCCGAGACCTTAGCAATCGTGCCCGGCCCTCCGGCCATAAGACCAATCCCACAGATGATGCACAGGATGATGCCGAGCCATTTGGCGATGGCAATCATTTCCTGAGCCATCCCTTGCGCCGCCTGCCCAAACGAACTGGATTGAGCGAGAGCGACGACGGCGGGTATTCCGAGCAATACAAGACAACGAACGGCGTGAGGTGCCCATGGGCGGAGATTCGAAAACTGTGTCATGACACTCCCTTCTGACCTTTCTTCACCCGTCGCAGGGATCTGCAGGGCTCTACTCTTAACGAGGGTTTTCTGCAAGCAAATCCGACACAGATTTTTTTGTTTTTTTCTTGAGGAAAACTAAGACTTCAGTGGTATGCTGATTGCGCGACATCTACGCGGTACTTCCCCCAATGTCGTCTGCTGCTCGACCGAAATATCTAGACCCGCCTCAAACCGAGGATCAGGGCTTCTTCTGGATTCACCCCGTTGACAAGGAAGGCTTCGAAGTTGACCCGTCTTTTATAGAAGCTGCGCATCAGAAAGCACGCGATCTGCGTGCCTACAGAGCAGACGAGCTGCTCGATGACGCAATAAGAGCAGAACTTGTGGAAGCCGCCGTGTACGCGGCATCCCGCGCTAGAAAAGAAAACCCTGTCCGTGATCCAAAAAGGTACCTGTTCGCGACGTTCGCTCGCTTGGTCGACGAGCGTATCTCGAAAGACAGATTGGTGCGCCACCAAGCCCCCGAAGAATTGGAACAGCTACCGCTTGCGTCATCGTGTGCACCGGAAAGTATCGAGCGGCGGATTCTATGCGATGAAATTCTGCACGCAATGGACCCGGAGGATCGCTGGGCCTGGCAGCGGCGCGTGCTCGGTTACGAGATTCGCGAGATTGCAATTGAACTCAACATAACGGCCGATTGTTTGTCGACACGAATGAGGCGTGCGCTACGGCAAGCAGCGCTGATGCTCCGCCTCAGGTCTGAGGGACAATAACGGTTCGGAATGGCGGATACACCGGGCTCTTCGGGAGAAGAGCGTCATCTTCTCGACCTGTTAGCAAAATCAGCCCTCAATGATTACCCGAACCCTCAGCGGGTGGGCTGCCCTGGTCCGGAATTCCTTCGTACACTCGCGTTCAACCGCAAATCCATTCCTCTAGACGATTCCCGACTCGACCACGTCGTACACTGTTCTCCATGTTTTGCTGACTTCACTTCTCTAAGATCTGCTGCCAGCAGACGTCGCCGCAGAATTTCACTCGCTTTTGGTGCTGCTGCGGCCGTTCTCATCATCGTCTTTGGACTGTGGGCGACAGGCAGTTTGCGCAACATAATGCCATCTCGTCAGGAAAAATCGACGACGATCCTGGCTCAAATTGATTTGCAGCATCGCTCAATTACCAGGGGCGCTCCAGCGACTTCCGAGAAAGTGCAACGAATTGTAATCCCTAGGGGGCATCTGCAGCTCTCGATTCTTCTTCCGGTTGGAAGTGAACCGGGTACTTACGAAGTAGCGGTATTGAAGAACGTCGACAAACCTGTTATCACGGGATCGGGTCAGGCGAGCATCATCGACGGAATCACCACGTTGAAAATTCCCATGAATACTTCGTCCGTGCCGTCCGGAAACTATTTGCTGGGCCTTCGTCAGTCGGCGCTGGAGTGGGTTTATGATCCGATAACACTTCAATAGTCCCTCCTAATTAGACTTACGTTTCCGCGTGCTGATTTCGACGCTAGCAGGGGAACAGCCTCGATATACTTATGCGAGTAGTTGGCACCTGAATGTTGCTTCTTGCCCTGTTTTTTGGCATACCCTTTCTCGCATTTGCCGCTCAATCCGACGATTCATTCTCTCCGCAAGCGCTTCTGCAACGCGGCTTGCATCTTGCCGATTTGTACAACTGGTCAGATGCGGGTCCCTATTTCGAAGCGGCTGAGAAAAAGTTTAAAGCTCAACGCGACGAGCGAAATGCACTGTATGCACATTTGGGACTGATTCACGCGAACATTGAACGCTACAACCTGCCCCGCGCGTCCGCCGAACTCAGCAATGAGCTGGACGGGAATGCGTTTCTCAAGTCCGACATGCAGCTTCGAATGTTTTGTCTCACAGTCAAGGGTTACATTGATCAGGAAATTGACACGCGCGCGACTCGCTTGGATTGGGAACAGGTGTCGGCATTGGCGCAGCGCCTTGGAGATGCACACTGGCAGAATCGCGCGATCGGGCAGATAGGAATTGCGGCTTTCTATGATCGTGACCTCGAAACAGCGCGGAAAAACATCGCTAGGGCTGCCGCGGTCGCTACCGAAATCCACGATGTTGGTGCCCAGATCAGGTTTACGACTGTACTAGGGTTGGGCCTTGTAGAGGCGGGGATGTACGATCGAGCACTTCCTTTTTTCGACAGTGCCCTTGCGATCGCCGCCAAGACTCCTGACGCCGGCTACCCATTTTTCACTCATCAGGCGCAGCTGGAGGCGTTGATTGGGCTAAAGCGGTACGACGACGCTCAACGCGTTATAGACGAGATGGTCAAGCAGATTGGCCCGAAATATCGGACTGGCCCGGAAGCGGCGATTCTTGTCGTTGAAGCCCGTATAGCCCTTGCGCGAGGTGACGCTCAGCATGCGGTTGACGATCTGCAAAAGTGGATCTCTATCTGCAAGGCCGAAGGGTATCGGCGGGCGCAATCTCGACCGGAAGAAATACTTTCTGAGATTTTCAGAAATCAAGGGAATCTTCCGCAAGCTGAATACTATGCGGCGGAGGCTGCTGCGGACACGCAAGCTACGGGGGACAAGTGGTCAATACCTGAACGCTTGCAGGCGCTCGCACAACTTCAAGTTGCGCAGGGGAAGGATATGGACGCAGATCAGACTTACGACAGGGCGAGTGCTTTCATCGATTCCGGATTGGCAAATTCATCGAGCGTTTTGGAGAAGACTTCCTTGATCAAAGCCTCGGGAACGCTTTATCCTGAGCACTTCGCCCTACTAGTTTCTCGCCTGAATAATCCTGCGAAAGCCTACACAATTGTCGAGCAGGTTAGAGGGCGTGTCGTTACAGACCTGTTGAGCTCTGGTTCGCGGGATTCGGAAGATGCGAAGCACATCGAGCAAACAATTTCGGCGCTTCAGCTTCAGATGATGTCTGCCTCGTCGATCGAGGAGGTGAACC
>JAFARV010000890.1 GCA_019245255.1 Acidobacteriaceae bacterium
CTTCCCGGACCCGATACTGTGTCGGTTTCTTTTCTATATCCGCGCCCCATCGAAGTGCGGCTCCAGGGTGGCTGGTTTGACCCGGGCGTTCCGTTTTCAATGAGTTTTCAGGTGCGTACCCGGCGTGCGTTGCTCGACTTCCATTCCGGAAGCTTGTACGTCAGCGATGATCAGGGGCAGCGCCGCCGGATCGCTTTCGCGGATTCAGATCCGTTCCAGAACGAACTGGAGTATTTTGTCGACTGCTGCCACAACCGCGCGGCTCCGGTCCGATGCCCGCCTGAGAAATCCGCTGAAGCTGTGAAACTCGCGCTCATGCTAAAGCGATCCAGAGATTTGGGAGGAGAACAGCTGAAGTGCTAGGTCTCGAAGAGCTCGAAGTTGGCCTGATTTTTTGGGCAAGTGACAACCTGCGCGATGATGTGCGCGCGGTGAAGGCGTACGGACTGCGCGCCGGACAGCTCGGAATTCAAGCCGGCCTCGAAATCGAATCTGCCGCCGAGATCTGGGATCGCGTGCTCACAGACGAGCATTTCATCGTGACGGCTCTGGTGTGCAGCTTTGACGGAGAAAGCTATACGGATATTCCGACAGTCGCTCGGACCGTCGGGCTCGTCCCCCCAAGCTCGCGTGCGGAGCGTGTTGCGCGCCTCAAGGCCATCTCGGCCCTGGGCAGACACTTAGGCATCGATTGCGTTGCTTGTCACATCGGCGTGATTCCGCCCGGCCACGATGCTCGTAGCTATTCGGAGGTGCTTGACGTCACCCGCGAGATCTGCGGGTTCTGCCAGGCCAACGGCCAATCGTTTGCACTCGAAACCGGCCAGGAGCCCGCGAAGGTGCTCCTGCGTTTCATCGAAGAGGTCGACCGCGCGAATCTCAAGATTAACTTTGATCCGGCCAATATGATCCTGTATGGGACGGGCGATCCGCTCGATGCTCTTGACGTACTTGCGAAGCGCGTCATTTCGGTTCACTGCAAGGATGCGGAATGGCCGGATCGGGCCCATCCGGATGCTCTGGGCCAGGAAGCCCCGCTCGGACACGGCAAAGTGGACATTCCCGCATTCATAGCAAAGTTGAAATCGAACGGTTACACCGGTCCGCTGATTATCGAACGCGAGCAGGGAGAAGCGCGGCAGCGCAGCGCGGAGATGCGCGAAGCAATCAATCTCTTGCGCAAAGCGGTGAGCGCCGGTCGGGCCGCCGCGTCCTGATTTCGCGTTCCAGGAACCCTACCAGCGTCCCCGTCCGCCTTTTTTCTCGTAACCGCCTCGGCCGCCCGCACCACCAGCCCCGCGATTGCCCCCAAAACCCGACGAACGGCCACCTTCCGGCTTCGGACGTGCCTCGTTGACGTTTAGAGTGCGCCCATTCAGTTCGGCTCCATTGAGCTGCGCAATCGCATTCTCCGCCTCGCGGCGGTCCGTCATCTCGACAAATGCAAATCCGCGGGATTGCCCGCTGTCACGATCCGTAATGATGTTGACGCGCTCCACCGCGCCATACTGTGAAAACGCTGTCATTAGGTCAGCCTGTGTTGTCTGGTAACTAAGATTTCCAACGAAAATATTCGTCATCGAATGATCCTTTTTGAAATGAATCTACTGCGGCCGGACTGCTCTACAACCAAACCTGGCAACACTTCGGAGGGAAGCAAGGGCGGTCGGAAGAAACGATACGTGGGACTGCAAACCCCATCACTATAACAGCTTGTTTTGGCGCTCGCCATGCGCGGGTCAGCGGGCAGCGCGCACCTGTGGAAGGGCGCGTTCTCGCGGTGAAAACAAACGCCGCAATGCCCGCCACAGAAACCGCAGCATCAGCACACAGCAGATTGCTGCGATAATCGCGATCGCACCCAGCACAGCCGGGTGTACCGCCATCAGCAGGCTGCCGCCAAACGCAATGGCATCGCCGATGAGGCTCAATATCCAGTTAGAGAAAGGCTCCGGCGATGCGTTTGCGGCCAGTCTCGTCCCGGTCTTCGCCGCGTGCGAGCTCAGCGCGATTCCGCCGCCCGCGAGCATGGCCAATAGCCTCACTTTCGGATCGAAGTGCGCGAACGCGGAAGCAGCCAGCACCGCGCCCGCAGGCACACGAATGAAGGTGTGGATCATGTCCCACGCAGAGTCGACAGCGGGAATCTTGTCTGCCACGAACTGAACCGTATACAGCGCACCCGAGGCGATAAGCACCCAATTGTGGGAAACGTATTGCAAATCGCCGGGTAACTGCACCAGCCCGAAGCGCTGTAGCAATCCAAGCGTCAGGACAGTTGCATACAGGTTTATTCCCGAAAGCCACGCCGAGCCCATTGCGAAACCCAGCGTGCTCAGGTCCATAAACCCCAGTATGAGGCTTTGCGATTCTCATCGAAGTGCCCTCGCATATCAGCGCTTATTGACTCGGATCGTAGGCAAGCAGGTAATCGATGAGCGCGCTCTGCTCTTGGGCCGAAAAGCCTCCTTGGGAATCCACCCAGTACTCGTGGCCGATGCCTTCCACATTCATGCGGCGCAAATCAGGCGAGGCCCTGTTGGCTGCGACGACCTTGCTGCGAAGACTACGATCCACCAGCGCGCGCAGACTGTTCGGGGGATCTGGTAGAACGTTCCGCTGCACCGTCCCCGGCAGGCCCAGATCGGAATTGGCGTTCCTGCCTACCGCAACCCCGCCGTCGTGAAGGTATGGCGCGCTCCAGTTCAAGCCAACCAGCGACGGTACCTTGTATCCGCCCGGCGAACCATGGTGAGCCCAGGCCAAATCGATCTGCGCGGGCTCGATCCCTTCCATCGGCACCGGCGTCGTCTGCGCATTTCTCGGCAACGGAACTGCCGTGTCAAACGTGTACAGTACGGGTGCGGCAAAATTTAGCTCAGTTTTTTCGAGCGCCTTTGCCCGTACCGCGTTTGCGCCGATTTGCGAGACAGGCACTACACGATTGTTTGTCAGGAACACTCCGCTATGGCAGGCCGGACACCCGGCACGTTCGAACACTTGTTTCCCAAATAGTGCTGTCCGCGCGTCGAGTTCCGTCGGCGGCGGAGGAACAATTGTGTTTTGCCAGGCAGACATCGCATTATTCTGCGTCCAGAATGCATATTCCGGTGAACTCGTTAAAGTTCCATCCGGAGTAAGAATCGTGCCCTTTGGATACGTAGGCGATAGCACGACCTGGTTTATGCCCGGACTCCCGGCCTCAGGTTTCACGCGCGATAGAAACTCGGAAGGCGCTATACCGCTGTTCACGTCATACCTGTACTTCTTCGTCGCGGCATTGCAAAGCAGAATGGCCAGGTACGTCTCTTTATCCATGTCGAACAGAAAGCGGCTGCTGTCGGCGAGCAGAGTGGAATCGGAGTTCAGTGCGTGAACGTTGTTGTTCTGTGAACTGAGCCCGCGGAACGGTCCCGCCATGAAGTTGCCGCTCCAACCGTACGGATGATTGCCCCACGTGAATGAGGTTGGTAGTTGCGTCGGGTCCGCTTTCATGTCGGTCACGGAATCGAAGTTGCCTCGAGGCCACATCAGAAGCTCGGCATCTACAGCATCCTCCAGCGCTTTCGTGTCCGGCAACGCACCGCGTTTCGTGTTCGTCAGCGGCACGTCCTGGAGTGGGCGCACATCGGTGTGCATGAAATATGCGCTCGAATTCGATGCAAGCGCGAGGAGCAGCCCCGCATTGAGATCCTGATTCGGCGCTCCCTCGACAACTTTCAGCGTCACCGGATCGACTGTTGCGTGGCAGGCCGCACATGTGATGCCGGCCCGCAGCTTCCAACCGGAAAAGGAGATCGCGAGACCCAGGGGAGCCCACGATCCTTTGGGAACATCGAGTCCGGTGTCGAAATAACTTCCTTCCTGAAACCTGCGCCCTCCGATCACGACATTTTCGGGTACTCGCACTCTCAAATTTGTAGTGCCCTGTCCATTCAAAGCGATTAGGGCTTCGAGGACGTTCGCGACACCAAGCGGGCCATCCAGGATGCCCACAATATCGGTCAGAAACACTTCGTTTCCAAACGTCTCTTTGTAAAACTCCTTTC
>JAFARV010000945.1 GCA_019245255.1 Acidobacteriaceae bacterium
ATCAGGCCCTGGTTGATCTGCTCGCAAGCATTGCACAGCGGAAAAAAGCCACACCCGCCCAGATTGCGCTCGCATGGCTGCTCGCTCAGAAGCCGTGGATTGTTCCGATCCCGGGAACGACCAAGTTGCACCGGTTAGACGAGAATATTGGCGCATTGTCGCTGGAACTGACGTCTGACGATATACGCGATATCGATGAGGCCGCGTCAAAAATCGCGGTGGAAGGAAATCGATACCCTGAAAGGCTGGAGGCGATGACGGGCCGCTAAGTCGCGGACGGGCTTAATCCCCAGCCGCTGAACGACCTGCTGCTGAAAGGAGATTCTATGGCCAGCATCCTCGTAAATGGAGCAAGGCGTGAGGTGCAAGCACCAGGAGATACACCTTTGCTCTACGTTTTGCGAAATGATCTCGAGCTTTCAGGCCCGCAATTTGGTTGTGGGCTGGCGCAGTGCGGAGCTTGTTCCGTGCTGCTCAACGGCAAGGAGGTTCGGTCTTGCATCACGCCTCTTTCGTCCGTCGGCGACATGGAGGTCACAACACTTGAAGGGCTTCCAGTGCGATGGGCGAAACAAAGAGGCCTCTCGAACGAACAGGCCGCCAAGACTCTTCACCCCGTGCAGCAGGCGTGGATCGACCAGCAAACGCCTCAGTGCGGGTTCTGCCAAAACGGCATGATGATCAAAGCTACGGAACTGCTGGAACGCGTTGCATCGCCCACGGTGGCTGAGATCAAAGAGGCATTTACCTCAGGCGTGTCGCCGCACCTTTGCCGTTGCGGAACCTATACCGCCATCATACAGGCGGTGCAACTTGCCGCTACTCAGATGACCAAAAGGAGCGACGTCTTATGATTGCGAATTACAGCCGCGTCAGCTCTTCTGATCCAGCGGAAAGGCACGAATCATCTGTGCGTTTCCATCCGAGAGACGTTTTCGGCGCCTCCCTTTCGCGCCGCGGCTTCGTGAAAACGGGCGGCGTGCTGCTTGCCGGTTTCCGCTTGGTCGCAGCGGACGGGATCGAGAAGGCGGGCGAAGCCGCCGTCGCCGGCAACAGCCTCAATCCGGCTTTGCCGCAATCGTGGATTGAAATCCATGCCGACAACACCATCTTGCTTCGCGTCGGCAAGCCGGATTTCGGCACAGGCAGCGTGTTCACCGCTTACCGCCAGATTGCGGCGGAAGAACTCAGCGTGCCCTTTGAAGCCATCACCACCGTCATCTCAGGAGACACAGATCGCACTCCCGATGGCAGCGGAGCCTTCGATTTTCTCGGAGGCGGCATGCCCAATATCCGTAAGGCCGCTGCGTACGTTCATCAAGCTCTGCTTGATCTGGCGTCGCAACAAATCGGTGTACCCAAGGACCGCCTTTCAGTAAAGGACGGTGTTGTGTCCGGCGGCGGCAAAAGAGTACCGTATGGCGATCTGGTCAAGAACCAGAAATTGAACCTCACCATACCCGTGAAGGGCGACGTGCACAGCCTGTTCGGCTTGACGGTGGATGGAAATCCTCCCCTAAAGCCGGTCAGCGAGTACACAATCATCGGCAAGTCCTTCACCAACTCTGTGACGGTCTCCAAAGTCACGGCAAAGGAAACTTGGGTCACCGATGTTCGCGTCCCCGGCATGCTGCATGCCCGCATGGTGCACCCAAAGACGCTGGGCTCAAAGCTTGTCTCTGTAGGCCCTTTGGACAAGACTCGCTTCCCGAATACGCGCGTCGTCGTAAAGGGAAATTTGGTCGCTGTAGTTGCACCCACTGAATGGGAGGCAATCAAAGCGGCGCAGCAGGTTGCTTCCGCCACAAAGTGGACGGAATGGAAAGGCCTGCCTGGAGACGCGCGGCTCTTCCAATTCCTTAAAGAAGATGCGGATTGGAAAACAACTCCCATAGATACAAGCAAGAAATCGACCGGCGATGTGGCCTCTGCGCTCGCGAACTCATCCAAGAAATTCTCGGCGACCTACCAGCGTCCCTTCCTGAAACATGCCCCGATTGGGCCGGCAATGGCAGTCGCTGACGTCCGTGCTGATGGGACCGTCTATGTCTACACGCATACCCAGAATCCCCAAGCCTTGCGCTCCGGGATCGCGCTCATGCTCTCCATTTCTGTAGACCGTGTTGTCGTGCGTTCCTTTGCGGGCCCCGGTCACTACGGCCGTTCAAACGGCGGCAATGCTGGAGCGGAGGACGAAGCCGTAATCCTGTCTCAAGCGGTCGGCAAGCCGGTGCGAGTGCAGTGGATGCGTCCGGAAGATTTCCAGTGGTCCACACAGTCCTCGGCGGCACTGGCGGATGTTGAGATCGGTTTAGACGCCCAGGGGAACATGACGGCATACCAGATCGATCACTATATGCCTGCCATGCAGGACGATCGACTGGTAGGAGCCATTCTGGCAGGTCTTCCGACCATCCCTGCGCCGAACGAGAAGGAGTCTCTGTTCGGTCTGAAAAATGGCATCTCCGACCCCTGGATTTATGACGGTGTGCCGGCAGTCGTGGAGCGCGGCCACGGAACCGCCCAAATCGGACAGCACTCGTCAGCGATCAACGTGGGTATGCGCGATCACAGCTTGCGAACGCCGGTGCAGTATCAGCAGAACTT
>JAFARV010000967.1 GCA_019245255.1 Acidobacteriaceae bacterium
TGGCGTACTGGTCTCCGAATGGGGCAAATGCTTTTCCCCCCTTCACGGTTCGGGACGGAGTGCTGATCAATCTGGTCGTTGTACCCAGCCAGTCGGCGTGCCAATAGCTATCCAGCGCCAGGCTGTAATAAGCAACCGCACCTGAGGGAAGAGGTAAGTAAGCCGCCCGCAGCGATTGGCCACTCATGATGGCGACATAGTTCCCCATAGGCGAATACAATGCTTGCGAATAATACATGGACCCGTTATAAGATGTGCCCCGTTCTACCCATCGACCGAGTGCATCGTACGTCAGGGTTGTCGAACCGTCGGCTTGCGTATTCTTCCCGTCTACATCTAGTAAATAGTTGTGGAAGGTATCGTTTGTCACGTTCCCATTGGCATCATACGCAGGTGTGCCGCCCGGCAATGTACTGTACTGATTCGTCTGGCTGTTGTAGGTCGGCTGAAAGCTGACACTCCCAGATTTAGCTATATTGCCAAACGGATCGTAGCTGAACGTCTGACTCCAAACCGAACCACAGTTATTAGTAGTTAGTCGCATCAGGTCGTCATAGCTATTCGTGCATGTCTGGGTATCGCTGCCATTGAACGGATCGTTGACCGCGAGTTGCAGCAACGTTCCGTTCGCATTCCATGTCAGGTTCGAGGTCGCTGCCGTTCCATTCACAACGAATTGATACTGCGTCTCGCGACCCGTGTATGGATCATACTCGAAATTATCCGAATCCCCGGAGCCGAAGGTGACTCCCGTAACTCCAAAGGTACTGTAGGTTGTGCTCGTAACCGGACTCTGGCCGCTTGATGCCGCAACCGAATAGACGCGCCCTTCTCCGTCAGGAGTGTACGTCCAGGTGGGCAGACCGGACACGTTTGTGCTGAATGTATCAAGCACTCCGTTGGCCCAATAACTGGCGCTGACATGATAATATCCCGCCGAATGCGGCGTCAGCTCATACGTATCCGTAACCTCGCCCCGCGCCGAGTAACTGAATCCCAGATCCGTAATCTTCGCCGAACCCGGCCCCGTATACGCCTCCGCCAACCCGCCCTTCGCATTCGCCATTGCCACGCCGTCCACCGTCGCCGCGTCGTAGACGAAGGTCTTCGCCGGCGTCGCCGCCGCATACGGGCCGCTCGGATACGTGAGCGCCGTATTGCGGTGCAGCGCATCGTAGCTGAAGCACTTCACGTTGCCCATCGCGTCCACCCGTTTCACCAGGTCTCCGGTCGACGTCCCGCACGTGCTGTCGCTGTCGTAGACGTAGCTCACCGTGCCGTTCTCCGGATTGGTCTCCGACGTCATGCGGCCCAGCCCATCATATTGGTAGCTGCGGCTCTGCGCCGTGCCCGATTGCGCGTTCTGCGCCACCGTCAATAAATCGTTATTGGCATCGTACGTGTATTTCGTCCAGTACCCGGTCTGCGCCACCGTCTGCCCGCAGGTTCCGGCGCCCGCGGCCGTTGTCAACTCGCAAACAGAGGTGACCCTGCCCAGCGCATCGTATTCGAGTTGGCGGCGTTTCGTGCTCTCTCCCGATGGCGCCGGTCCCACCGTGATCAGCACATCGTTCTGGTTATAGGAGTACGTCGTGCTCCCGCCTCCGCCGTCGGTCACCGTCAGCGGCCGGCTCAGCGGATCATACGTCGTCACCACGCCCGCAGCCGATGAATTTGTCTGTCCCGCCGTTCCCGTGTACGGAACCGTCACCCGCGACGCGCGCCCGAGCGTGTCATAGTCGGTCTCCACCGAATCGTAGCTGCTCGAACCTTGTGCCTGCCTCCGCTGGGTAACGTGTGTGCGTCCCAAGCCATCGAGTGTGGCTCGCGTATCCGCCGTCGAGGTCGTGCCGTTGAAATTTAATGTGCTCTCGCTTGCTATGGGCGACGTTGCATACGTCATGGTAGTCACCGCCCCCGTGGCATCGGTGGTCGACGTCGGCCGCCAGTAGTTCGCATCCGCAAAACTTACGCTCGAAGTCTTTCCGTTTGCATCCGTCGTCGACGTCTGCACGGCTCCCGTACAGTTCCACGTCTGCGAGGTCGAAAGCGATAGCGGCATGCTGATGCTGCTCACAAACGAATTGCCGCAGTTGCCATATGTGTACGTGGTGACGGCGCCATTTACATCCGTCGCCTGATAGACGTTCCCGGTGTCGTAATGCGTGTAACTGCTGGTTCTTGTGCCGCTGCCTGTAGCCGCGACCTGGAGGGAAGTGAGATTGCCACGAGCTCCCGAGACGGCAACGTGCTGCGGTGTCCCGCTGGTCCCAACGACACTCCCGCCATCGTAGCTGTACGTCGTTGTCGAGATCAGATTGCCGTGATCGTACACCTGCACCGTGGAGGGATGGTCAACGATATTGCCGAGCGAGGTACTGTAGGTCGTCACCGTCTTTCGCACCAGAGTCCCCACCGCACTCTGGCCCCAATCGTACTCGTCTGTTTCGGTGTTCAGACCATACGAGTTGTAGTCGTTTACAACCTTTGAAAGTCGCGGCGTGGTGCCCGGCAACGTGGTGGTTGATGACACCTGCGTAATTGGCAAACTAACTGCCGTTCCCATGCAGGGCGACGCCGAACCGTTGTAACACGTATCGATGGTCTTCAGCAGCGTCCCTGAAGTACTGCCCTGATATACCTTACGCTGGGTCTCATAAATACCCTGGAACTGCATAACAGTCTGGTTGGCCTGCGGATCGGTAACTGTCGTCG
>JAFARV010000971.1 GCA_019245255.1 Acidobacteriaceae bacterium
CGGAGTCCGTCGCCCAACGAGAAGCTCACATCATACTTCTGGAAGATCTTGCAAATTGCGTCGAAGTGGTCGTAGAGGAAGTTCTGTCTGTGCTTCTTGACCATCCATTCAGCAAGAATGGCCCCACCGCGACTCACGATCCCGGTGATTCGTTTGGTCGTGAGGGGGACGTATTGAACGAGCACGCCGGCATGAATCGTCATGTAATCGACGCCCTGTTCGGCCTGCTCTTCAATTACCTCCAGCATGACTTCAATATTCAGATCCTCAACGCGGCGAACCCGGCTCAGCGCCTCATAGATAGGTACCGTTCCGATGGGAACCGGGGAGGCGTCAATAATGGCTTTGCGGATGCGCGGGATGTCGCCGCCGGTGGACAGATCCATCACGGTATCGGCGCCGTATTTCACCGCGGAGTCAAGTTTTGCGAGTTCCTCGTCAATGTTCGAAGTAGTCGCGGAGTTGCCGATGTTGGCGTTGATCTTGCATTTTGAGGCAACGCCGATGCACATGGGTTCGAGATTGCGGTGGTTGATGTTGGCGGGAATAATCATCCGCCCGCGGGCTACCTCATCGCGGATCAGTTCCGGTGACAAAGACTCGCGGCTCGCGACGTACTCCATTTCGCCTGTGATACGACCCTGCCGGGCGTAGTGCATCTGGCTCCGGTTGGGATCGTCCCTGCGCGCGCGAATCCAGTTTGTGCGAATCATGCTCCGATTATATGGCCCTGAACTCGGGCCCTGCCTGTTCACCCGGATCCGCCTCTCGCCAGGGTTACTCCGGCAGAGCGAAGCACAAGTAACTTCCCGGATTCCGAAAAACGTGGCACACTAAACCCCAAGCCACCGTGAATTTGACGGCCGTGCACGGCGCGATTTGCGTGGGGGCCCGCGGGTGACTGCCGCCGCTCTGGGTACCCATGTGCGCGTGCCGTCGCCCGCCAGACCTATGCCCCTAACCCTACAGTGCGCTCGAAACGCGCCGCACGAAAGGTGTCAAAACCCTAGTCCGGTACCAGGACAAACAACCGGATCTAGCCTCCACCGCGCAGCCGGGCGGATACGCGGATACAATGAGGGCGGATATTTCCCGATATCTGTGCCCGAACGCGAACCACTCACTGCAACGCAGGTACGTCTGATCGCTAAGGCATTAGCGGATCCGAGGCGGAACGAAATTCTGAAGCAGATTGGGTCTCGCAAGGATGGTATTGCGTGCGCAGAGATCCGGGAATGCCAAAGCATAACCGCGGCTACGCTTTCGCATCACTTAAGGGAGCTCGAGACAGCCGGCCTGATCGCCGTCGTACGAAAGGGTAAGTTTGCCGACCTTTCGATCCGGCGAGACGTCTTGAATTCTTACCTGGCCTATCTGAAGACCTTTTGAATTCGAAAGCCTGAAGCTTCGCCGCCACAGGCCTCATCCGTTAGATAGTTGTCGAACTATTAACGAAGGCGAGGACGTCATGAGCAAGTTAAAAGGTAAAGTAGCCGTCGTAACCGGCGCATCGAAAGGTATTGGGGCGAGTATTGCTAAAGCATTCGGCACCGAAGGGGCTTCAGTAGTCGTAAGCTACGCGTCGAGCAGAGAAGGCGCTGAACGCATCGTTAAGGAGATCCGATCGGATGGCGGGCAGGCCATTGCTGTGCAAGCGAACGTGGCGAAGGCCGCCGACGTTCAGAGGCTCTTTGCGGAGGCGAAGCGCGCTTATGGTCGCCTGGATGTACTCGTAAACAATGCCGGTGTATATGAATTCGTTCCGCTCGGACAGGTTACGGAGGATCATTTCCGGCGCCTTTTTGACACCAACGTGTTGGGACTGATTCTCGCAACTCAGGAAGCGGAAAAGCACTTTGGTGCAGATGGTGGGGCAGTTATAAACATCGGGTCGCTTGTGAGTAGGGTTACGCCTCCCAACTCAGCCGTCTATTCGGCTACCAAGGGCGCCGTCGATGCCGTGACGGGCGTGCTCGCCAAAGAATTGGCGCCGAAGAACATTCGTGTGAATTCGATCAATCCGGGAGTAGTCGAGACGGAAGGCACGCACAGCGGCGGCTTCTTAGGTGGCGAGTTTCAAAAACAGCATGAAGCCCAAGTTCCATTAGGGCGAATCGCGCAGCCGGAAGACATCGCCCCGATCGCAGTCTTCCTGGCGTCATCCGATTCGGGTTGGCTGACCGGGGAAACCTTGCTGGCTTCAGGTGGTTTGCGATAAGGTGCGATCTAAACCACAGTTGTCCAAAACGTTTCGCGAGCCAAGAGACGGAAACCCTGATAGGTTGAGATCTGAGTTTGTCTAGAACCGATCTCAACTGGAAAGGATTTCCGTCATGAATCGAGTATGCAGCATTTTTGCGCAGGTGTTGTGTTTAC
>JAFARV010000063.1 GCA_019245255.1 Acidobacteriaceae bacterium
ACGTAATCACCTGGGGCGATGCGGTCAAAATGAAATCGCCCATCCGGAGCGAGGGAGGTTTGGGGAGGCGACAGTCCCGGAATCTGGAGTCCCTGTGAGTACACGTGCACACTGAGCGCCTTTTTATCCGGCAGCGCTTCGAAATCCCCGACACGTCCGGCAATTGCAAGCAAATGTTCTGGACGTACACGAATATCGGCACTCACGAACTCCTGCCCGAAGTCGACGTGAATAGCTTGCGCATCATCGGCGCGAACCGTATCCGGAAAGAAGAACGGCACAGAGTCTTTCTGCGCCAGAACGAAGTAATTGCCAGTGCGGAGCCGCTTCAACGTGTATGAACCATCAGGATCTGTCGTAGCGGATGAAACCACAGGAAAGCCGTGATCCGCGCGAACTTTCAAGGCTTCAACGTTCACCCCGGAAAGCGGCTTGCCATTCGCATCAGTGATTTTGCCGCGAATGACCGCTTCTTTCAAGAGCGCCAGCGAGATGTTTGACTGCTCCCGTCCCGCTTCAACAGTCACGGTCGGAGTAACGTCCGGTCCGAGATACTTATCATCCACGTCAATCAACAGGTAGTTTCCTGCCGGAAGTCCGTCCGCTCGGAACGTACCATCCGGCGCGGCGGAAACCCGGTGCTCGGCACAAGTGGCCCCCGAGTACTTCACGGTAATGCAGCCAATAATGATTTTTGCTTCCGGAATAACATCGTTCGTTGTCGCGTCGACTACGCGTCCGGACAGCGAACCGGCGCCAGCGGCCTGCTGAGCGGCACATTGCATGCTGGCGAGAAACATGGCGACGACCAGATATCGCATCGCAAGAATGAATGAACTTATCACAACGCGAGACGGCGCCCCAAAGAAAAACACTACCGGCCTCTTCCGCCGCCGCGTCCCGACTCATCGGGACGCCTCGGTCCCAAGGTCTCCAAATCGCTCGGACAGTCTACTAGTGCATCCACGACGCCGAGATAGCAGTCGCAGCCGGATTTCTGTCGAGGAGTTCCCAACCGGGGCAGGCATTATTCGTGCACGGGGTCCCGGTGTAACGCCAGATTGAGCCGTCGTTATGAAACTCGAACAGTTGCTCGCCTGCCGAGATCGCAGTTGCTTTCGGATTGTTATCGAGTAACTGCCAACCCGGACACGAATTTCCGGTGCAGGGTACCCCAGTGTAGCGCCAGATCGTACCGTCATTATGTAGTTGGAACAGTTGCTTACCCGCGGCACCGATGGCTGTCGCGGCAGGGTTGGCATCCAGTTTTTCCCAACCGGGGCAGGCGTTATCCGCGCAGGGGACTCCGGTGTACCGCCAAATGGAGCCATCGCGATGTAACTCGAAGAGTTGATCACCTGCCGAGATGGCCGTTACCTGCGGGTTGTTGTCCAGCAATTGCCAACCAGGACAGGAATTCCCGCTGCAAGGAACACCTGTGTAGCGCCAGATGGAGCCATCATTGTGCAACTGGAAAACTTGTTTTCCGGCGGCCGCTATAGCTGTCGTAGCGGGATT
The DNA here is from genome assembly GCA_019245255.1 of Acidobacteriaceae bacterium. GTDB lineage: Bacteria > Acidobacteriota > Terriglobia > Bryobacterales > Bryobacteraceae > Bog-105. The sequence goes on from JAFARV010000063.1 coordinate 1,519, forward strand.
TGTGTCGAGCTCTTGCCAACCGGGGCAGGCGTTATTCGCGCACGCGGTCCCGGTGTACCGCCAAATGGAGCCATCGCGATGTAACTCGAAGAGTTGGTCACCTGCCGAAATGGTGGTCGCCTGCGGGTTGTTGTCGAGTAATTGCCAACCCGGACAGGAAGAACCGGAGCACGGGACGCCTGTATAACGCCAAATGCTACCGTCGCTATGCAGTTGAAACAGCTGCTTTCCGCTTGCGGCTATGGCCACAGCGGCAGGATTACGATCGAGTTGCTGCCATCCGACACAGGAAGGACCCCCACAGGCGATGCCTGTATAGCGCCATATTGAACCGTCATTGTGGAACTGGTACAGGAGACCGCCATGCAATTGATAGAGCTGGCCGCTGGAGCTGGTAATTTGGGTGGTCCGGAAGTTCGTATCCAGCTGCTGCCAGCCAGGACAGGAGTTACCACTACAGGGTGTCCCCGTGTAGCGCCAGATCATTCCATCGTTGTGTAGTTGATAGAGACTTCCGCCATCAGCTGAGATAGCGATCGTCTTATTGTTCTCGTCGAGCATACGCCAACCAGGACACGAAGTGCCGTTGCACGGCGCACCAGTGTATTGCCAGATTTTGCCGTCAATGTGCAGCTCGTAGAGATTGCCGCCGGACGCTGCGATGGTTACTGCCCGATTGTTGTCATCCAGCATTTGCCAACCGGGACACGAATTCCCGGTGCACGGAGTCCCGGTATACCCCCAGATTTCCCCGTCGTTGTGAAATTCGTAAAGGCTGCTCCCGTCGGCGGCGATACTAACGGCTTTCGAGTTATCATCCAGCATTTGCCAGCCAGGGCACGAATTCCCGCTGCACGCCGTACCGGTATAGTGCCAGATCTTGCCGTCAATGTGTAATTCGTACAAATTGCCCCCGGAAGCGGCAATCGCCACGGCCTTGCTGTTGTTGTCGAGGATTTGCCAACTGGGACAAGACCGGCCCGAACAGGGCGTTCCAGTGTAGCGCCAGATGGACCCGTCGTTGTGCAGTTGGTAAAGGTTGTTGCCGTCGACCGCGATGTTAACGGCCGCGGAGTTATCATCGAGCATCTGCCAACCTGGGCACTCGGTACCGTTGCAACCTGCATTCGTGGAGTGCCAGATTTCACCGTCGTTGTGGAGCTGGTAGAGATCTGTCCCGGACTTGATGGCAACGGTTTTACTGTTGTTATCGAGCAAGTCCCAGCCGGGACAGCCACCGCCGGAGCAAGGTGTCCCGGTATAGCGCCAAATCGTAGTCTCCGAAGGTGACAGGCCGAAGATCGCCAGCTGTTTGTTGCTAGCCACGTAAACATGTCCGTTCGCCACTGTCGGAACGATGTTCGCGTTGCCATTTACATTAGGCCAGGTTCCGGCCACATCGGACCAAATTAATGGCAGTGTTCCACCTGACGGCGTGGCACTGTAGGCATAGAGCGTGAGGTGGTTATCCGGACCGGAGGCGCGACCCACGGCCCAGATGATCGCCGTATTGGCTGCCATCCCGTTTGAAGAAACTGAAGTAAAAAAACCGCCGTCTTGCGGACTGCCCTCTATACCCGGCGAAGAGGCGACCAATGACAGCGACGGCTGACTTGTGTTGAGCGACCAAGTCTGCACTTGCCTGGTCTGCCCCGCTTCCTTTTCGTCGCCGCCACTCGTGACGACGATCCCGCCTGTGGAAGTCGCAAAATAGCTTGGGCCACACCAGCAGTCGCCG
>JAFARV010000083.1 GCA_019245255.1 Acidobacteriaceae bacterium
AACGAGATTAGAGGGCGCGCCAGAGCCGCCGTCGGCGTGGATGTCTTCCAAGGTGGCACCCCGGGAAACACCGCGTTGGTTCTCAACCGTTTCGAAGACTTCGCCGCAGCAGTAGCTGATGTAATTCCCGGCAATGCTGTAACCGACACACTAATCGTTGGGCAGAAAGGTACAGTCAACGATCAGGGCATAAACACGATTATGTTGCCGTTCGGAGACAGGCCGAGATCCTGGGAATAGAAACGCTTTCAGGAATTCGGGCAGGTGAGAACTGTTTCAAAGTACGGGGCCCGGCCAGATTTCGGAGTGTTCCTCGATAACCCGAAACCCCAGTGGCGTCAACTGTCGGATCATTCGGGTACCCGGACATAATGTTTGCTGTTAGTTCCGACAACCCAAACAGCACGTCTACTTACAAGCGCTTTTGCGACGGCCGGCTATTAGAAACTCGAAAGCACGCAGAGCCGACTCGATCTTGTCCCTGCTCTTGAGATTACTGCCGGACATTTTGGCGAGCGGCCCCTCAAGCAGCAGTTCCGAGAGACCCTGAACGAAGGACCAACTAAGAATGGTCATTCCTCTCACGAGCCGTGCCGGGAGGAACTTCTCCTTAGCGAGTCCGTCGACCAGCGACTGAAGGGTGCCAAAGCCCCGGCTCGCTTCAGCTTGCGCCGAGGGGTATCGTCGAAGATCCACGAGTTCGGGCCGGAACATCACATGAAAGTGGGCGGGGTGCGAGAGCGCAAACTCGACATAAATGCGACCGGCGGCGACCAGGCAATCAGCAGCATGGCGGCCGGATGCGGATTCTAACGCCGCATTGAGGTTCTTGAACCCTTCCTCGGCGATAGCAGCCAGGATCGCTTCACGGTTCTCAAAGTAATGATACGGAGCCTGATGGCTTACGCCGGCCCGGCGTGCCACCTCGCGCATCGAAAGGGCCGTCAATCCTTCCTTGTTCATTAGTTCCACTGCGGCTTTGAGAACCCGTTCGCGGCTGTCCATCTTTTTGCATCTTGCTGCTGCTTGACAGTGTCTAACCAGCCGTAGACAATGTCAAGTAGACAGTGTCAAGTAGCCGTTAGGAGCAGCCATGAGTGATGAAACCAAATTGATTGCGGGAATTCTGCTGATCACGGTGACGACGATCGAGTTCGGCGGCACATTTCTTCTTCGTATCCTTTCCGGAAAGTATCCCGAGTTCACGGATTTTCAGCGCTCGATGTTTCGGGCCGGGCACGCGCACGCAGGAGTGCTGGTGATTCTCGCGCTCGTTGCGCTGGTTTTCGCGGATCAGGCCGGCTTATCAACGCCAATCGGGCGGGCAGTACGGATGGGATTTGCGGCGACCCCCGTTCTGGTGAGCGGTGGCTTTTTCGGTGCGGCGGTGGGCAGGGGCCGTACTCGGCCGGGCGGACTCATCGCGCTGTTGTGGATGGGTGTGTTTGTGTTGGGCGGAAGCCTGATTACGCTGGGGACGTGCCTGATTCGGGCTCATCGTTAACGCGCACAACGACCAGCAACTCGGTCTGTGCGCTAGTTGTTAAGCGAGGCGGAGCATGAGAAAGAATTATGGCGTCGTGTTGATAACTGGAGCTTCGGCTGGCATTGGGCGCGAACTCGCGCTGGAGTTCGGCGCACGTGCAGAACAGGCGTTACGGTGACACAAGTGTGCCCAGGTCCGGTGGACAGCGAATTCGACCAAGTGGCCGGGTCGGCGGAAGGCATGTCCGGCACGCCAGCGCGGCTTTTCCGTATCAGTGCCGCGCAGTGTGCACGGGAAGCAGTAACTGGATTTGAAAGAGGAGCGGCTTTGGTTTTTCCAGGGCGGGCATATCGGTTTCTCATGAGAATGCTGCCAGTGTTTCCGTTGCCGATGCGACGCAGACAGGCCGCCAGTATCGCGGGGCGGCTGCGAGCCGGACGAGGCGTAACACCTAAATGGCATTGCGCCTGGCTCCATCTGCTGCCTGGCCGGCTAGTCAGCAAGGAGCGGCAACGCCCGCAGCATGTTGCGAGTCGTTATCGCTTCCCAGGGCATGTATTCGGCAATTGCAAGGCCAACGACGTCGCACGCAGCGGCTACATCTTGCAGAAGCCGAACGACTTGATCTGGTGCCATCCGTCCACGCGGAACACCGGCTAAGAAGTCCGCTGGTGCGCCTGGTTGGTTGAACAGAATAGGACCAAATTTCGTCGGGTCAAGAACATCCAGATCGAAATGAATCGCGAGATGAGTGATTTTTTCGTTTGCAATCCAATCCAGCACTGGCGCTGACGTGTCGTTTAACGAGTCCGCGCCGGCGTGGCGAAGTGCCAGCTCCTTAATTGCGGCATCCTCGACTGGCATCCAGGCGTCAAGCCCGGCATACATGACCCGAGATGG
>JAFARV010000722.1 GCA_019245255.1 Acidobacteriaceae bacterium
ATCGTTGCGGCTTATTTGCAGGTTGTGCCATTGACCGCAAACGAACTTGGCACGGAATTCGTTGTGCCGTTCCAGGTCCCGTTAAATCCAAGACTGCTGTAACTGCCGCCCGCAGGAATGGATGCGTTGTAACTCAGGTTAGTCACCGTTACGTTTGCGCCACTCTGGCTCTCGGCCCCGTTCCACAATTGACTGACCGTTTGTCCGTTCGCAAAGGTCCAAGTCAATTTCCAGCCGCTGATTGCCACCGTTCCAGTGTTGTCGATGGTAATGGCAGCTCCAAAGGCGCTCGAATTCTGTGGGGATATCGTGTAAACCACGTGGCAGGCAAAACCACTGCCACCACCGCCGGATGTTGAAGTCGTAGCGCTCGCCTGCGATGAGGGGGGCGATGTCCCGGCTGCATCTACCGCTTCTACGACGTAATAGTAAGTTGTGCCGGCCGAGAGACCGCTATCCGAGTAGCTGTTAGCAGTAACTCCACTTGCTATTAAATTGCTGCTTGAGGGCGTAAAGCCGCTAGTTGTGCTGCGATACACGTTATAGCCGGTAATGGTGCAGTTAGCGGGAGCAACATCAGCGGTCCAGCTAAGATTGATGACGCTTGATGATGCGGCTGTTCCGGTGAGGCCACTCGGAGCTGAAGGCGCTTGACTGCAGGTACTTCCGCCGCCGCCAGATCCTGCCGCGGCGCTGACCGAGAAATTGCTGACAGCCAGCCCTTGACCGCCCGTCCAGATCTCAAAGCCATACTCCACATCGATCAACCACCAGGAACTCTCCAGGCTCCCGCGCGAAACAGCATCACTGAAGAATGGGACGAGATTCAAGTTGCTGACGGACGTCACCGGCGTTTCCCGGACGTAAGAAATAATGTTCCATGAAGATTGGCGGCCTGTCCAGACCTGCCATGTAGCGCCATCGATCGTGGCGGTAGCCGTCTGCGATCCAAATGGCTGGGGCGAGCCCTGATGATTAATCCAGATCATGACCTCGGTGCCGTTCGGCTGCCCCGACGTAGTGGAGGTCTGATTGAACCATATATCGTATGCCGCGTCGTTGTTGTAGCCGGAAGGTTGTGTTATCGAAACACTGGTACTCGCTGAAGCGATGTTGCTCTCCTCAATAGGAAACGGATTGGAGGATGTGCAGTTGCCCCAATGACAGCCCCTGTAAACCGATGGATAGGTTGCGGGGGCGCCGTTTGTCGGTAAATCGAAATTGGCGGTCGTAAGAGTGAAGCCGACACCGCTTACTGTGGCACACTGTTCAGCATTAGAGTTCCACTCATTCTGCTGATAAATGTATTGGCCACCATTGATCGATACAGTGGCGGATGGGGAACAGGTGGATTGAGCCCTGACCGTAATGGACGCCTGGAAGAACATACAGCAGGCTGCCAAGGCAATCGCCGGATGCGAAATGACGGACTGGGTCTTCGGTACAAGCCTCATACTAGAGAGATTGCAACCGAATCGGTGTGGTATCGCGAGAAGACTCGACCTAGTAAGTTTCTCGGGAGCGGCACCAAGCGAGCAATGTGCAGCCTACTTCGCTTCACCCATGACAAGCGTGGGCTTCCGCCGCGGCTAAACTGCTAAGATTGTGAGTTGTCAGGCTCCGGGCTTCGTGCAACGGGCGGTTGTAAACCCCGCCAGGTCCGGAAGGAAGCAACGGTAGCGGCTTAGCCTGTGTGCCGCGGATCACCCGGGGTCTGGCAAAGTTCCCCGCTAAATTCCGCCCGCAGACCTACATGTACCAGGTAATTGCCAGAAAGTACCGGCCGCAGTCTTTCGCTGAGCTCCTTGGTCAGGAGCACGTCCAAAAGACGCTTACCAATGCCATCGAAACCCGCCGCATCGCGCATGGCTACATTTTTTCCGGCCAGCGAGGGACGGGCAAGACTACAGTAGCCCGCATCCTCGCCCGCTGCCTCAACTGCATCCATGGCCCGACGGCCACGCCCTGCGGTGTCTGTTCGAGCTGTGTCGAGATCAGTGCCGGCAATTCAGTCGATGTGATCGAAATCGACGCCGCATCGAACCGCGGCATCAACGAGATGCGCGAGATTCGCGAGAACGTCCGTTACCGGCCTGCGCGTGACCGGTACAAAGTCTTCATCATTGACGAAGCGCACCAGATCACGAAGGAAGCTTTCAATGCGCTGCTGAAGACTTTGGAAGAGCCGCCCGAATGGGTAGTGTTCCTACTCTGCACGACCGAAGCGTATGAGATTCCGAATACCATCGCGTCGCGCTGCCAGCACTTCGCGTTCCGGTCAGTCGATTTCCAGGAGCTGATTGCCCGCATGCGGTTCATTGCGGAACAGGAGGACATTGAGGCAAGTGAGGAAGTCCTCTCAGTCATTGCGCAAGCGGGTGAAGGTAGTGTACGCGATTCACTTTCCGCGCTTGATCAGGCGATTGCGTGTTGCGGGCGCACTCTCTCGGTCGAAGAAATCCGTGCGCTGCTCGGCGTTTTCGGCACGGAATCGTTAAAGGCCGTAGCGGACGCTGTGAGCACGCAAGACGGGGCCCGGATGATTGAGATCGTCTACGAGCTCGAAACGAGCGGACAGAGCCTTCAGCATTTCTGCCGGGAACTAGCGCGCTACTGGCGTAATGTTCTTGTTGCAAAGATCGCAGGCAAGCCGACTCGGCTGATCGCCGCATCCGGCCGCGAACAAGAAGCATTTCTTGATACGTCCGCCCAATTCAGCGAAGAAGATCTGACGCGTTATCTGAACATCACACTCGAGCTCTACAAAACCTTGCAGACCTCATTGCAGCCACGTCTGCATCTCGAACTCGGACTCATCAAACTGGTGCATGCCGGAAGGTTGCAACCGATTGAAGAGGCGCTAGCTGTGGTTGGCAGCATGGGTGGGGCTGCGGCCGAGCGTGGAGCACCACCATCGCCCGCGCCGCCTGCTCTAAGTGCATCATCAAGACCGGCGGTCACTCGGCCGCCTACATTCCAGGCGCCCATTCCGGCGAGACGCACAACACCGGCCGATACCGCCACAGTCGAAGAAAAGCCCACGAACGCGACCACTGGCGATCTCAAGCGGGATCTGCATGATGCACTCCGGTCGGCTGGCTTGACGTTCAGTGCCGACGCGATCCAGAAC
>JAFARV010000237.1 GCA_019245255.1 Acidobacteriaceae bacterium
TTTCGCCGTGCGGCTATTTCGGGCATCGATACCGGCATCGAGAATCCTATTGAAAGCCATCGCCGCGGAGCGTGCACTCACCATCGCGATTACAATCCAAAGCAGCCGTACGCCCAGCGACCGAATCTGAAATCCCGAATCCTGCCAGGCAAGTAATGCGCCCGTAAGCGCAAACGGAAGCGCGAATACGGAATGCTCGAATTTGATCATCTCCAGCGTGAGGCGCAGGCGTTTCCAGAATCGGCGCATACCAGCGAGGACGCTACCATTTTAGGGGATAGCGGTTTCCCCGGTATCAGCAGAAAGCATGGACAGAGATCAAGTTACGCGCATCCTTACACAGGTGCGTGATGGAGAAACGACGGTAGACGCGGCCCTGCAGCGGCTTCGCCACTTGCCGTTTGAAGACCTCGGGTTTGCGAAGGTGGACCATCATCGCGAGCTGCGGCACGGCATGCCGGAAGTCATTCTTGGTGAAGGAAAGCAGCCGGAGCAGGTGGCGGGTATCGCAAACGCGCTGCTCGCAAAATCGAAGAACCTGCTCGTCACCCGAGCTACCCGCGAAATCGCCGAACACGTCAAGACGGTGGCTGGCGAGGCCGAATACCATCCGTTGTCCCGCGTTGTCCGGGTCTGGCGCGATCGAACCAATCACGGGAAGGGAAAGATCGCTGCCGTGTGCGCAGGAACCAGCGACCTTCCAGTGCTCGAAGAAGCGTTTCTCACGGCAGAGATTATGGGGAATCAGGTCGAGTCGATTTGTGACGTCGGAGTTGCCGGCATACACCGGCTCCTGCATCAGCGTGAGCGTCTGGTCGAGGCCCGAGTCGCCATCGTCTGCGCCGGCATGGAAGGTGCACTACCGAGCGTTGTCGGCGGCCTGGTTTCCTGTCCGGTAATCGCAGTTCCGACCAGCATCGGATACGGAGCAAGCTTCAACGGTCTCGCAGCGCTGCTTGGCATGCTGAACAGTTGCGCCAGCAACGTCACCGTCGTAAATATCGATAACGGCTTCGGCGCAGGGTATGTGGCGAGTCTGATCAACCGGCTGTAGCATCTATGTTCGTTTGCCGTCAGAGTCGCCGCTGATTGCAAAGGTCAAGCACGCCGGCAACACCTACAACGGCCTGATCACGACTTCCTGTTTCGGAATACTCGCTAGCATCTGCTGTCCGAATTTTAGGTGCGCGTCCACCAATAAGTGAGGCGTATGCGCGAGCCACTCGGCCAGTGAAATATCCTGATATTCGCGAGCCTTGAACATCTCGAGGAAAACGACGTCACTTTCACCTGTGTTCTCGATGTAATGGGGTTGGGAAATCGGTATGTACCCTACGTCACCTTCTTGGAAATCCATGGTGCGGGCAGTTGAACCCGCGGCAAACACCGTCATGCGCGCTTTACCGGTGATGTAATACTGCCACTCATCGGCATTCGGATGCCAGTGCAGTTCACGCAGTCCGCCAGGTTTCAGAGTCACGATGGCAGCAGTGATCGGTGTCACCGAAAACGTTTTCGAATCGATGATCTTGACATGACCGCCGGGCGTTGTTTTTGTCGCTGGCATCTTGCTGGCCCTGAAAACGTAGCTGTTGGTGAGTTCGGTACCTTCTGAAGCCTGCTTCTGTTCTTCGGTCAGCGGAGCAGGCAACTCACTCTGGAAAATGAACAACTCTCGTTTTGGAATATTCTCGAACGTAGACTCTGGCACGGCGAAGTTCTTTGCAAGCACGTCTTTGGGCGTATGCGCGAGCCAATCGGTCAGAAGAAACGTGTGAAACTCATCAAATTTCCCGTCATCAAACACGAGTAAGAATCGGCACCCATCCGGCCCAAGCCCCTGAATGGAGTGCGGGACGCCCGGCGGAAACAGCCACAAATCGCCTTCACCGACATCGCTCACAAATGCTTGGCCCTGCGCGTTAACGGCAGTGATGCGCGCATTTCCGTTGAGCAGAATAGCCCACTCGGCCTCCACGTGCCAATGCAATTCCCGCACGCCACCCGCCGTTAATCGCATCTCAACACCAGCGATCTCGGTAGAGACCGGCAATTCGCGTACGGTTACTTGCCGCGTCCACCCGCCACTCTCAATCCGCTTCCTCGAAAAGGAGAACGGATACTTGAATGGCTTCACAGATCCGTTATCGGTCTTCGGAGGCCATTCCGAATCGGCATTCTCCTGGGCAAGAGGCATGTTCTGCCGGCCTGGATCGGTTTCATTGGGGGTGTCGTGAGTGGCCGTCGATTGCGTCTGTGCAGCATCGGCTACCATTCCAAGCCCCGCGGCCGCTAAGGAAGCGGAACTCAATTCCAGCAGCCTGCGCCGGCTGACTTCATGAATGGATTTCATAGTCGTCTTTCTGGGAACCACGTCGCTTCGTCACGCTCTATGACGCGAATTCGCGGATCTTGCTTCGACCCGCGGTCCGAGTCTATTCCGCTCCGGAATCGAACACCAGCGTCTCGCGTTGATTTCGAACGGTAATGTTCTTCAGAGTCAACTTGCGAATGCCTGGTGGCAGTACGGGGTGAAACCTGCGCTCCAACCCCCTTTCCCCGAATCGCAGACCCGTATACCCGAACACGAACTGCTGCAAAAATGCACCGGCGCCCGTGATGAAGTTCGTGTTCTGATTCTTTGGAGTTTCCGCCACCACTTGAAAGGGCGGCCGAAGGTAGGGCGTCAAGAGCGGGCCGAGAAGCCGCCCGATCATGGTTCGGTCCCCGATCTCGGCAGCCAGGATGGGATAGAACTCGGTACCCATCATGGCACCTGTATCGTGCCGCGTCGCTTCAGGCAACACGGGTGCAATTGCATGGCGCACTCGTTCGGGAACGAACTGACGATCAAGCGGGTACCACAACAGAGCCGAGTCGCTCGCAGGCAAATACAGTTTCTCAGCAACATCGCGCCACTTAGCCTCGGGCTGGATTCCCACCTCCCTGGCAGCCGCCATCGCAAGTTCAAGGTTCTCCTTCGCAACGGCGTTTGTGTACGCGTCGTTGCTGACGCCGATATCCGATTCCTTCACCGCAACAACGTTCGCAATCTCGTATCGATCACGTCCCCGATTGTAAGTGACCCGGCTCACCCAAAAATCGGCTGTATCGTGCAGCAGTGGCCAAGCATCGTGTTGGAGCCAGTTCCGGTCGCCTGTGGCCAGCCAGTATTGCCAAGCCGCAAGCGCCACATCTCCATTCACATGATTTTCGGAGCTTGCGTTTTGGAAGGCGAACCGCGGTGTCGTTTCGGCCCCATCTGGCCCCGCCTCCCACGGAAACATTGCGCCCTTATATCCGTTGCGTTCTGCATTTCGCCTCGCCGCTTCGCGCGTCCGGGATCGGAACACAACCATAGCCCGCGCCATCTCTGGATGCAAGATGACAAGCGGCGGAAACATGTAGGTGTCAGCATCCCAGAAAATATGACCACAATATCCGGCAGAACTAAGACCCATCGGCGGAGTACTTATGTCAAGGTCCTCACGCACACTCCCGAGAACATAAAAAAGCATGGAGTGGATGGTCCGCTGCAGATTCGTATCCCCTTCCACGACCAGATCGGAGTCCCACAGCTTATGCCACGCGGCCTCGCTCGCCGAGAGCAACGTTTGCCAGCCCGCCTCACGCGCGGCTAGCGCAGCTCGTTTTGCGGCGTTACTTGCTTCAACTGGACCTTCTCGGGTCAGTAGCGCGGCGAATTTCGTGAAGCTGTAACTCTCGCCTGTCTTGACGTTCAGCGTCAACCGTGCTTCGACGGAGTCTTTTCCGTTCGTAAGGTCGAGCTTCCCGGAACCGGTCCAGTTAATGGCGACGCCTTCGCCAACGCTGGTGCCGGTACCCGGGGCTGTAGCACCCACGAACATCACCACTCCGCTCTTGGTACGTTCAACCTCAATATTGGTTATGCTCAACTGACCCGGGTACCAGATGGCCCACTTATTTTTGGCCGCTTCACCTTCCAACTTTTGAATGCGTTCGAGCGCATAGCGGTGAGGCGGCGGCCAATTTCGCAGAGGAAAACCAATGCTCAAAGCTCCCGAGAAATCCGGGGTGATCGTGAATCGGACGGCTGCAAGTTCCGCGCGGTCGCGCGCAACAAACTGTTCAACTTGAATTCTGATTCGGTGATTATCATTCCGCCAAATGTAGCTCGTCTCAAGGATGCCGCCATACATATCGAGCGTCTGCCGATACTGCTCAATTGACGAGAGGGAAGAAGAGTCTAATTCCGGCCGTCGTGCGCCGTCGTACAGATCGACTTCGTTCCATGCCGGCGCGGACGCGATTCGCGGAACGTCCCCCGCTGTATGGTCATAAACGCTGGCAAGAAAACACCGCGCAGGCTCTGTGGCAAGCGGCGTGGTCACCAGGCTGATGGCGCCGTTCCCGAGATACGCGGCCGTATATGGTCGCGGACTGTCGGCTTCGAGACGGAAGGATGCGTCGTCAGTGCGCGCACCGCAAACGAATGCGATGGCTAGCCCGGCACACAAAATCGAGCTGGGCCAGCCGCCGCTTCTCATCAGAAAGTGATATGCGCTCCGAATTGCATGTTGCGCATGCCGTTGCCGCACGTGGAGCAAATCTGAATGTCACTGATCAATCCGCCTGCGGGCGAATCCACCTGAGTGTTGGGCAAACCGAGATTCTGGCGATTGATCACATTGAACACATCCCAGCGAAGCTCAAGTCCCACGCGCTCAGTGAATTTGAATCCTTTCGCAAGCTGCCAATCGGCTTCGAAAAAGTTGGGACCGCGCAAAGAGTCGCGTCCCGCATTACCGAATGTATAAAGCGCCGGAATTCCGTACGCCAAGGGATTGAACCAAAGATTCGCGTATGCATTCGCAACATTTGGATTCCCAGTCAGGTCCGGGCGGCTGGTCATATCCGGCGAGTTCAGGAACGCCTGGTTGCCGATGCTGGGCGAAAAGGGCAGCCCCGAATAGTAAGAAGTTATACCGCGAAATGACCAATTACCTACTACTCCATTCATAAAACCGGAAGCGTTGGAGACAAACTTGTGACCGTGGCCGAACGGGAGTTCGAGCGTGTGGGCCAGCGTAAACACGAATTCCCGATCGTAGCTGGCGGGTCCGTAATCCTCGTTTGCACTATATTGATTCGTCGGTGTGCCGAACTCGCCGTAGTCGAGCGCCT
>JAFARV010000238.1 GCA_019245255.1 Acidobacteriaceae bacterium
CGTTGTCGATCGGAATGCCAGCAAATTCAACAGCGAACCGCTGAAAACATCTCTACAAAGGGCGATACCTCTTGGTGGTCCTGGATCCGTCGATCAAGTCGCTGCTGCCGCTGCCTTCCTCGCCTCTGACGAGAGCGATTTCATTACAGGAACGTCGATGGTCATCGACGGCGGATATCTGTGTTTTGCGCGCGTTGAGTGATTCATCAGCAATGGCAGTGATGCCCATCAAAATAGCGATCATCGGCGCCGGCTTCATGGGATCCGTATACGCCAGGATCTGCTCTCAAATCAACGGCACAGAAGTGGTGGCCGTCTGTGATGTTGTGCCGGAACAGGCCAGGCGACTGGCGAACGAACTCGGGGCCGCTTGCTACGAAACAGACGATTATCAGCGCATTTTCAATGAGCAGGACGCGGATGCTGCGCTGGTGTGCACTCGAGAAGATGCACACGTCAGACCGGCGTTAGCAGTGCTTGCGGCCGGGAAACACGTCCTGATAGAAAAACCGCTTGCGACCAACACAGCGGACGCGAAGACGATAGAGGCCGCCGCTTCCGCCAACTCTGGAACGGTCGCCATGATGGCGCATTCGCTCCGTTTTGACCCACGATACACGGCCTGCCGCGATGTAGTTGCGTCAGGTCGAATCGGCGACGTCATTCACATTTCTGCTCGTCGAACACCTCCCTTTAGTGCATTTCAGCGCGTCGAAGGGCGAGTCGAATTGCCTTTTTGGGTCGGAGTCCATGACATAGACATGATGCACTGGATACTCCAATCTGACGTCAACCGTGTCATGGCACTCGCTTCTGATCGCGGTCTGGAAGGTCACGATCGACGGCGCGCCATCGCAGCCCTGCTCACATTCAGCAATGGAGCTATTGCGATCCTCGAAAATTCATGGGGCCACGAATGCACATCCGGCGGCCAACAATCGACCGCGAGCTTTCGAGTATGTGGAACAAAAGGAGAGATCGAGGTGAAGAATTACGAACAGGGAATCACAATGCATTGTCAAGATAGCCTGCCCACACCCGACACAGTTTACATGCCCCGTGTGCATGGACATATCAGGGGAGTTTACTTGACTCAAATAGAGCATTTCATCGAATGCATACGCAACGCGAGATCTCCCGAGGTCGGCCTTGACGCTGGATGTAAATCCGTTAGTGTAGCCGAGGCGATTTTACAATCCGCCCGAATGGGAGCGGCGATCGATCTTAAAAGGACATAAACGAATGCGGAGACGTCACTTTATACAAAATGCGGTCATGCTTTCTGGTGCAGCGGCAAAGGTCAGCGCAAAATATCAAGCTGCCCCGGCTAACTCGCCCAACGCACTAACTAACGCTGTGCAGCTTGGCAATCAGATTGTTTTGTACCAAAGCCCCTACGGAAGCATAGATCCAGTTATTGGCCCATACCGCAGTCCGGGTCGCGCATCCACAGGAATCCAGGGCGTTGGGCCACCTGTGCGGGCGCTGTATCGGCTTCATCAGGCGATCGGTGAGCCAGTGTACAAGACGGCGGCTGATCGTTTCGCGACGTATCTGATGAACACCATCTACGATCCTCCTACGCCGTACAGCAGCATCATGACAATCGATGGTCATTCTCGGCACAGCCTTTCCGCGGCGTGGATGTACGGTAAGGCTCTTTCGCCTTGCTTCGAATGGTTTTCACTCATGAATCCCAACGAAGGCGCATACGAATTAAAGGCCTATGCTTTACATCGCTGGCTCCAGCGCCACCGTCGTGCGGATAGCTACTTCGGTGTTGGATATCCAACGGGGAAGTACCCGGACGCACAGTTCTCCTGCGATTTGGGTGAGGTAGGGACTGGATTGATGGGCTTTTACAAGATCACCGGTTACCGTCCTGCTTTGGAGGATGCTTTCGGTTTGGCGAAGTTCTTTTTGACAGACTACCAGGAAGGATCGGGCAAGGGAGTTTGGTCGCCTCGGCTGGGCGTCTGGCTGGTCGGTCCGTGGCCTGGCAGCGGCGCCGAGCATTTTACGGATCAACAGTTTAATACGACCGCGTGGGGCTGGTCCGCCCTTGTTGTGGGTGAGTTTCTTCTCCGATTACGGGAACACACGAATGACTCCTCTTTGCGAGCTGATATCGACGCTAAGTGCGTAAGTGCCATGCGATGGTGCTTTGATGCGTGTCAGTTTGAAGATGGCGCTCATGGGATGTTTGGTCGCGATGACAAATGGGTAGGTCAAGGCGCCGCCGCCATACTCTTGTACCTGCAACTCAAAGGGCAGAATGCTATTCCGCCGGATGTGGAACAGCGCTACCGGCCCAAGATCGAGAAGTCGTGGCGCTGGCTACTCGCGAATACCGCACGCGATACTTATCCGACCGACGGTTACATTCGTATAACAGGTAAGACCTCGAAAAAACCGCCCGAGAACTTGCTCTGGATGATGGCGTGGACG
>JAFARV010000401.1 GCA_019245255.1 Acidobacteriaceae bacterium
CCCTGCCGATCTAAACCCGTCTGATTTGTAATGAGACCGATGCGTTTGCCTTTCAGTTCGCTGAAACCGTTCTCCTCAAAGACATCAAGTCCGGTCAAGGTGCGAGCATTGCGATTGATCACTCGGTGAACACCTGCTCCGGTCAGGGTCTCGTTGTATCCGGTGAGCGGAACCGATCGAGGAACACTGAGCCCAAGCGAAGCGGCAACAGCGGTGGCCACGCGCGACCTCAGTCCGCTGAGCGACTTTATTCCGTGTGGATGGACCACATTGGTAAGGAGGATGAGATACGAGTCTGTCGTGGGATCGAGCCACATGGACGTGCCCGTCCAGCCTGTGTGCCCATAAGAGCCAATTGGGTAGAGTTCCCCCCGATTACTCGAATATGGCGAATCGATATCCCACCCCAGCCCGCGCAGGATCGGCTGGTCTGCAGGGCTAGCCGGTTCCGTAAATTTCTTGACCGTAAGCGGATCGAAAATCTTGCTTCCGTCCAGTTCGCCCATACCAAGCATCATTTGGGCATATCGGGCAAGATCAGCCGCTGTAGTAAAAAGGCCCGCGTGACCGGCAACGCCGCCCATGTACCGTGACCGTGGATCATGTACAATCCCTCGAAACGGCAACTTCGTGTTTGGATCGATTTCAGTTGGGGCAATTCGCGCACGCAAGCTAGCCGAGGGTTGAAACCCTGTATCGTTCATCGCAAGGGGAACGTAAATCTGCTCCCGGGCAAACTGCGCGAGAGTTTGCCCGGACTGACGCTGGACGATCTCGCCGAGCAGTTGGAAATTAATATCGCTGTATATAAAGCGCGCTCCGGGCGGGGCAACAGGCTGGATCGTTAAACACTTTTGAATTGCCACTTGATACCCGCTTCCCGGCGTCAAGTCAATATCGGGCGGAAGACCGGAGAAGTGCGTCAGAAGCAGGCGAACAGTGATATCGCTTCTACCTCCCTGAAATTCAGGCAGATATTTCGTGACTGGGTCATCCAGCCGGATTTTGCCCTGCTCGAAAAGCTTCATGATCGATGGCGTGGTCGCGACCACTTTCGTCAGCGAGGCAGCATCGAAGATGGTGTCGAGCATCATCGGCTCGCGCTTTGGTACAAGCGAGCGTGATCCGTAGGCCTTGCTGTAAATGATGCCGTCTTTGCGGCCGACGACCAGGACGGCGCCGGGAATCAGGCCGCTGCTAACCGCGTTTTCAATTTGGCTGTCGACTTCAGCGGCGAACTTAGGTGTTCCAGCTTGCGACGAGGCGGCTGTGGCGGTGAGCAGCAGGGAAATAAGCCGCGCAGATTTCATCGGCTGAGCTTCGCAGCCATTTGATCCAGCATGGTCGCCAGTTCGATGTCCTTCTGAGTGATGCCTCCGGCGTCGTGTGTCGTGAGTTCGACGCACACGCGGTTGTAAACGTTAAGCCATTCGGGATGATGATTGCGCTTCTCGATCTGGATCGCAGATGCGGTCATAAAGCCGAACGCGTGGGCGAAGTCGGGGAACTTGAAATCACGGTGGAGTTTTTCGTTCTCGACGCGCCACTCCGGAAGTCCCTGGAGGGCTTGGCTGATTTCCTGATCCGAAAGCTTCTTGGCTGCCATGTGGACATTGTAGTGTCCAGACGAAGGGAGCGGACTCTCCGGGTGAAGCCGAAGAGTCCGCCGACGATGTTGCTGTTAAACAATCGGAGCGATCGGCTGAATGGTTGAGAGGTCGATCGGCTGGCCGGCAGCCGCAGTAAACGCGACGATAGCACTGCGGGTAGCAGTAATGACAAATTCTGCGATTGTCGAATAGGGCTGTGTGCCGGGAACAGTCGCAGCAATGGAAGCGGCGATCTGCAACTCGGCGAGAATGTCGGAGACGGTGATGCGCTGCGCGACGGCCGCACGAATACGAAGTGCCTTTGCGCGCGTATTCCGGACGGCATCCTGCTGCACGTGCATATCGGCGCGGAAAGTGTCTTCAAGATTGACGATGCTCACCGTCAGATTGGAGATTGCGACGGCAGCTGCCGCCTGATTCGCAGTCGGAGCGCTGCGGAACATCGAGTAGGCACTTAGCGCCATTGAATACGCGGCTGCTGCTTGATTAAACGTAGTCGTGTACTGCGGATAAGAAGCGGCCACGGTCGGACGCAGCGAAGACAGCGCTGCGTGGGCGAGCGTCAAAGAATCGTATGACGCACCGTCGAAGGTATTGATCTGGTTCGGGTGGACGGGCTGCGGAGTGCAGCCGGTCGAAAGTATGAGAGCGCCGCCGGCTAGTACGGCAGCTGCGATTTTGAGGTTAAGCATAGCTTCCGCATCAAAGCTAAAGTCAGGCTTTCATCGCGGTGTGCCCAATTCGCGCTAAGCTGTTCAGAATAGGCGGAAAAGCGGCAAAGTGCAGGATTGTGACTGGGCCGCGGCGGGCCCCGGAACGCGTTCCATTCCGGGGACGTCGAACAGAAAGGAGGCTCTCGTGTTCAGGAAATTTTGGCTGGTCGCGGCGGCGTTGATCGTAGCCGCGTTTTTCTGCTATCCAGCAAGCGCGCAGGCGGCAGTGGGATTCGGCGTAGGCGTTCCAGCGTATCCGGCGTACGGATATGGATACGCAGCTCCATACGCGTGCGATCCGTATGCGTACCCAAACTGCTACGACCCATACAACTACGGCTACGCGTACGGGTATGCGTATCCATATTTTTGGGGCGGGTATTGGGGTGGCTACTGGGGCCGCTGGGGCCGAGGCTGGTATCCAAACCGCTACTACGGACGGGGTTACGGTTATCGTGGCTGGAACGGATATCGCGGAGGTTGGGCGGGCTACCGCGGTGGTTGGTCTGGTTACCGTGGCGGTTGGTCCGGTTACCGTGGCGGAGGCTGGTCTGGTGGTGGCGGCCACTTCAGTGGGGGCCACTTTGCTGGTGGCCATTCCGGCGGCGGCGGGCGCAGGTAACGGCAATAGGTAGACAGTCACGGGTTGAGTTTCGAACATCAATTACACAAAAAGGGATGACTGAAAAGTCATCCCTTTTTGGTGTTCGCTCTTGATGCGCCGCAGTCGATGAATTATCGGGCGGCGGTTTTGATCTTCGAGGTCACCGTGCTGCGGGTTACTTTGGCCGGGCGGGGTGCCTTAGCTTTGTGTGTGGCGGTGCCGTTCCGCGCAGCGCCATTCATAGCGCCGGGGGCCTCTGAAGACACGGGCCTCGGCGTTCCGTTCGGCGTTACCTTTCCGAGCACGACTGGGCGTTTGGCGCCCGTTGCGCTGGGAACATTGGACGGACGCAGATGAGCGGTCTCATACGCCAAAACCGCGAATGCGATAGCCTCCTTCGCGTCGACGTCGAGTCCCACTTGCGTGCTCTCCAGCGCCGGGATGGGGTCAACCGCCTTGCGCAGCATACGCATGAGCGTGGGGTTATGCGTGCCGCCACCCGAAACGAAAATCTCGTCGACGCGCATTTCGGGCAAGACGAAATTGCGCAGAGCGAGCGCGATGCTCTCGGCGGTTAGCGCCGTTGCAGTAGCGATCAAGTCTTCGCTGCTCAGTTCGGTATCGAGCAGCTTGGATACAAACTCGGCGCCATACTGCTCGCGCCCTGCGGTTTTGGGCGGCTTCGCACGGAAATACTTATCGCGCAGTAGCTTGGCCAGCAGCTTGGGATCGATGACGCCAACAGCCGCAATCGCACCATCACGGTCATAGCACTGCTGGCCTTGTGTAATGCGACTAACGAGTTGATCAATGACCATATTGCCCGGGCCAGTATCGAAGGCGAGGACGCGATCGGTGCTCGTGTTGGGTGGAATCGCGGTCAGGTTCGCGATTCCGCCAATGTTCACCGCGACTCGGCCTCGGCCACGATGGCGCATAAGCAAATAATCGAGATATGGAACTAGCGGCGCGCCCTTACCGCCTGCCGCGACGTCGCGTTCACGGAAGTTCGAGATGACATCGATTCCTGTGCGCTCTGTGATAACGCTCGACTCGCCGATCTGGAATGTACTACAGACCTTCTTGCCGAGGTAATTTCCGCCCTGGCCCTCATGGAAGATCGTCTGGCCATGACAACCGATGAGCTTGATCGTGTTCAGCGGGATTTCGCCGCGCTCCGCCGTCTCTTCAAGCGCCTCGGCATATAACTCGCCAAGAACAAAGTTCAGGCGCGAAATATCCCCAGTGTGCGCGTTCGCGTTCGATACCGCGAGCAGCGCTTCACGAACGCTTCTCGGGTAAGGGACGGAGTGGCTCGTCAGGACGTTGATTTTCGCCTTGTAGCCCGAACCGGTGATGTCGATGATTGCAACATCAATGCCGTCGAGCGAGGTCCCGCTCATGATACCTGCTATTCTCATCTTTTTAGCAACTCTTGCTGCAATTGGTGCAGAATCTGCAATGCCTCGACCGGCCGGAGTTCGTCTACATCCAAAGCCCGAATCCGATCGGTGAGCCGTTGGTCCATCGGCTCGAATAATTTAATCTGTAGGGGCGTTTCAGCGGCGCTGGGCGCCAGTTCTTCGCTGAGCGAATGCTCCCTCACTTCATGATGCAATAAAATTGACCTCGCTCGCTCGATTACTTGCAAAGGAAGTCCTGCCAAACGAGCGACCTCAATACCATAACTACGGTCCGCCGGTCCGGGTTCAACCTTTCTTATGAATAAGATATGGTCTCCGGACTCCTTTACAGCGACGTGTAAATTTCTTACCCCGGAAAGTTGCTCGGCAAGGTCGGTGAGCTCGTGATAATGGGTTGCGAAAAGGGTTTTAGCCTTAATTAGGTTGTGGATATATTCGACAACAGCCCAAGCTAAGGCCAATCCGTCATAGGTTGAGGTGCCACGCCCAATCTCGTCGAGTACTATGAAGCTGTTATTTGTAGCAGTATTCAAGATCGCGGCAGCTTCAGTCATTTCAACCATGAACGTGGAGCGGCCGCGGGCCAGGTTGTCGGCGGCACCGATACGGGTAAAAACACGATCGACAATGGGAAGCAAGGCCGCTTCGGCGGGCACGAAGGAACCGATTTGCGCCAGTATCAATATCAGCGCGGCCTGCCGCAAATAGGTTGACTTTCCTCCCATATTTGGGCCTGTGATCACGCCGATATATTCACTTGAGGAGTGCAGGTACACGTCATTTGGAACGAAGCGGACAGCCTCTTTTTCTGCCAGCTTTTCGATAACAGGATGACGCCCCGCGTCGATTCGCATTTCACCCGAATCCGAGAAACGGGGCCGCTTGTATCGGTTATCCACAGCCACCTGGGAAAGCGCCGAGGTGAAGTCCAGTTCGGCGACTCTAGTGCCTGCTGCTTTAATCCGATCGGCTTGTGAAGCAACATACACACGAAGTTCGTGAAATATGTCACGCTCGAGAGCAAGGATTCTGTCTTCGGCATCGAGAACCTTGCTTTCCAGCTCTTTTAACTCCGGCGTAGTAAAGCGCTCCGCGTTCGCGAGAGTCTGTTTTCGCTCGTAAGTCGCGGGAACGGAGTGCAGATTCGCCTTCGAGATTTCGATGTAGAAGCCGAATACGTTGTTGAAACGGATTTTGAGCGACTGAATGCCGGTTGCGGAACGCTCGCGGGCTTCGATGGCAGCGATATAGCGCCTACTGTTGCGGCTGATGTCGCGCAATTCGTCGAGCTCGGAACTGAAGCCGTCGCGGATGGTGCCGGCTTCCGCGAGATTCGGTGGCGGCTGGTCCGAAATAGCGGCGAGGACGCGTCCGCAGACGTCGCCGACAACATCGATTTCGGCATTGAGCGCCGGAGATTCGAGCTGCTGCGAAATTGCGGCAAGTTGCGGCAACTGTGCCAGCGATTTTCCCAGCGCAAGCATGTCACGGGGTGTGGCAGTGTTCATCGTGACCTTGGCGAGCAGGCGCTCAAGATCCTGAATGGAAGCGAGCACTTTACGCAGGTCGCTGCGCAGAATGACCTTGGACGCGAGCTCGCCAACTGCATCCAACCGAGCCTCAATCTCCCTGCGGTCGCAACATGGGTTCAGAAGCCTGCGCCGGAGGAGACGGCCGCCCATTCCAGTGGTGGTTTTATCAAGCACGTGAATTAGTGTGGCCTCTCGGGTTTCGCCGGCGAAAAGTGGCTCAACCAGCTCTAGATTGCGGACCGTAGCGGCATCGAGGACCATGTGATCATTGCGCTCGAAGTACGTGGGCCGGTTCAGGTGTTCGAGCGCGGATTTTTGCGTTTCGCGGACGTAATGCAGAACGGCGCCGGCCGACGCGATGGCAAGCGGCTTCCCGGAGAGTCCGCAGCCATCGAGAGACAACAAACGAAAGTTCTCGAGAATCTGCCGGCCCGCGTAGTCACCGCCAAAGACCCAGGCATCAAGTGCGGTTTCGAGGCACGAAGCGCCGGGTGCTTGACCTTCCGGGTATAGGACCTCACGGACATCCAATGTTTCAAGCAGCGGAATGAGCTCGATGGAATCGATCTCGGTCGTCCGAAACTCGCCCGTTGAGAGATCGAGGTATGCCACGCCCGTGCGATTCCCTTTCGGGAAAGTTGCAGCGAGGTAGTTGTTTTCATGGGAACGCAGCAGACTCGAGTCGGTGGCGGTGCCGGGAGTCACGACCCGCGTCACCTCTCGACGGACCAGTTTCTTTCCGGGACCGGGCTCTTCCATCTGCTCGCAGATCGCGACGCGGAACCCGCGCTGGATTAGTCTCGCGATGTAACCATCGGCGGCGTGGTAGGGCACTCCGCACATAGGAATCGCTTCGCCTCGTTCCTTACTCCGGGACGTGAGCGCGATTTCTAGCTCACGTGCCGCGGTGATGGCGTCCTCGTAGAAGAGTTCGTAGAAGTCTCCCAGCCGGAACATCAGGAGAGCATTGGGGACCTGTTTTTTTGCAGCTTGATACTGCCGCATGAGCGGCGTGGTGGCTTCGATCACGTATTAACAAATGAGCGTGTGAGCACAGGCAAAACCAAACGGACTCGTCCACGGCGCGCGATGCGAGCTGAGCCTCATGCGTAAAGCCCACGTCTGCGAATTGCGTTTGCGACGCGATCCAGCGCGAGCATGTAAGCAGCGGTCCGGTTCTTCACATGGTGCTTCCCGGCATAGCCGATCACGTCATCAAAGCTTGCGACCATGATTTCCTCGAGCCGCTGGTTCACTTCGCGCTCCGGCCAGAAATATCCCTGCCGGTCCTGAACCCATTCGAAGTACGAAACCGTCACGCCGCCCGCGTTGGCGAGTATGTCCGGAATCACAAAAACTTTTTTGTCGGACAGGATGGAGTCTGCCGCGAATGTGGTGGGGCCATTCGCTCCTTCGCACAAGATCTTTGCTTTGATGTAAGGAGCATTGCGGGACGTTATCACGTTTTCATGAGCAGCCGGAATCAGGACATCGCAATCCATCAGGATCGCTTCGTCCTTGTCCACGTCCTCGGCTTCGGCAAATCCGGTGATGCTGCCGGTTTCGCGGCGGTGCCTCATCACCGCCTCGGGATCAAGGCCATAGCGGTTGTAGATTGCTCCATCGTATTCGACGATGCAGGTGATTTGGAAGCCCTCCTGCTTCATCAATCGCGCCGCCATACCGCCGACATTTCCGAAGCCCTGAATGATGACTCGCGTTGACTCGGGCGTGAGGCCAAATCGTTTCAGCGCTTGCATGGTCACCAGCATGCAGCCGCGCCCGGTTGCCTCCGGACGTCCCCTGGACCCACCGAGCTCGAGCGGTTTTCCGGTGACGACGGCCGTGACGGTGTGGCGCATGTGCATGGAATAGGTGTCCATGATCCATGCCATGGTCTGCTCGTTTGTGTTGACGTCCGGGGCAGGAACGTCACGCTCGGGCCCGATGAATTCACGAATTTCGGCAGTGTAGCGTCGGGTGATGCGCTCGAGCTCGCTCTCGCTGAGCAGGTGCGGTTCGCAAATCACTCCGCCCTTGCCGCCGCCGAACGGAATGTTGACAACGGCGCATTTCCATGTCATCCAGGCTGCCAGAGCCCGGACTTCATCGAGCGAAACGTCGGGGGCAAAACGCACGCCGCCTTTTGCGGGTCCACGCGCAATAGAGTGCTGAACGCGATAACCGGTGAAGACCTCGATACGTCCGTCATCGAGCATGACGGGGATATTGACGGTGAGCTCCATCGCGGGAGTGCGGAGTACCTTGCGAAGGCCATCGTCCAGCTTCAACAGCTCCGCAGCTTCATCGAAGCGGTGAGCCGCGGATTCCCAAGGATTAACTTCTCGTTCGACGGACGGAGTGGTTTCGAGAAGCATCTCAACCAACTTCTACACTGTCACGAATGGGACAGCGGTGGCAAGTACCCGAGATGATCTACAGATCGTGAAAGATATCGCAAAGCTGGAGCGTGATTGCGCCGGCGGCGATCTTTTCCCGCACTTCCCGACCTTCGGCATCGAGTGCGTGATACTCCCAGGCGCGGCAGGCCTCCGGATCGAGCACCCAACAATAGGGAACGCCCCAGGGGTGATAGTCGCTGCGGCACTTTGAGAGCATCCCTTCGAGGGTGTCTGGCGGGCTCAGGATTTCAACGCAGAGGTATACGGGATCGTTCGTCCCCGGATAGCGTCCTTCTTCGGGCTTTCGTTCTTCGACCGCAACGTCCGGAATCCGGAATCGCGACGGCCGGTTCTGCACATGCTGTTCGGCCGAAACCCGGAACTGCTGCTCGTAGTGCATTAGAATCAGATAGCCCAAGTTCATCGCAACGCGGCCGTGTTTTCTGGTGCCCAGGGCTTTCGGTATGAGTTCCCCATCGACGTATTCGCAAGCCGGCTCCGGATCGCCTCGGAGGATGTACGCGTCTATGTATTCCTCAACGGACACTTGCGTTCGAGGTTGGGTGGCCATGCGGTGCTCCTATCTCTACGATAAGGTGATCCCAGGCCGAACGGATAGACGCCGGGAAACGTCTATTAAGAAACCGCGCACAACGGACTCGCCGGACCGCTTGCAATCCGTAGCCGGTTACTGTACTAGGTCGCGTGTCGCGTCCGGCGCCCTGTGCTGCTATTAAGAAGTTCCACCGAGAGGATCGAACATGACCCAAGATGAACGTAAAATGCTGGAGGATTTGGCGGATCGATTCGCAAGAACGCCCGCTCCGCCGAAGGATGCCGAAGCCGAAGACTTCATCCGCACCAGGATCGGATCGCGTCCCGACGCACTGTATCTGATGACGCAAACCGTGCTTATCCAGAATCTTGCGCTGCAACAGGCCCAGCAACAGCTTCAAGAGTTGCAGCGCTCCCCGGGTGCGGGACCGGTTTCGAGTGGGAGTTTTCTCGCGCCACAAAACCAGCCGCGCAGCTCGGGATATAGCGGCAGCCAGTACGCCGCGCCTGCGGCTCCAGCCCCTCCGACGTACGCGCAGCCAAGTCCAGCCGCTCCGAGTCCGCAAGTCGCCGCCTCGGGAGGAGGCGCTCCGAGCTTTCTAAGAGGCGCGGCTCAGACTGCGGCGGGTGTTGCGGCGGGCGCTTTAGCTTTTGAGGGCATTCAAAGCCTCTTCTCGCATCCCGGTTACGGAGGGGGCGGCGGTTTCTTTGGAGGAGGTGGTTATGCTCCGCCGGTTGAAGAGACCGTCGTCAATAACTATTACGACAATCCTGGCGCCGGCAATGACTTTTCCAACAATCGCGATGACTTTCAGGCGACCGACGACGCGACGAATTACGATGACAGCGGCAACTATGACGACGGCAGTAGCAGCGGCTTTGATGATGGCGGGTTCGATGACGGCGGTGGGGGCGGCGATACGTTTGTGTGAGGCAGAATCCGGACAGGGGTGAGTGGAGCTGGTTGAAATGCGTTAGCTTTCGAGCACATCGCTTTCCTGCTCGCGCTCACTGTGCGACTCCTGTTCCTTGCGATCCTCTTCGGCCTTCTCTGTCCACTTGCCCAAATAACTCTGCCGGCTGTCGGTGATGGTTCTGCGCGCTTCGCGTGGACCACCCCACCCCTTGATCTGTGTCTTAACGCCCTGCAGCTCTTTGTAAATTGCGAAGAAGTGCTCAATCTCTCTTCGCGTGTGAGGAAACACTTGATCGATCGTATGAATGCTGTCGAATCGAGGATTGCGGTTCGGAACAGCGATGATTTTTTCATCGCTCTCCGTTTGATCAAACATCCGCAAAACGCCGACGGGTCGCGCATCCATCATGCAGCCGGTGAAGCTGGGCTCATCCACCAGTACCAGGATGTCAAGCGGATCGCCATCTTCGGCGAGAGTACCCGGGATAAAACCATAATCACCGGGATAGTGCATGGGTGAATACAGGGCTCGGTCTAAGCGGAAGAGGCCAAGCTTTCCGTCGTACTCGTATTTATTGGATGAGTTCTTCGGGATCTCAATGATGGCTCGGACAATCTCGGGTGAATCTGCGCCGGGATCAATGTCGTAGAGCTTCACGGGTCCAGCGTAGCAGAGGATTAGCGCCGTTGATCTTGGAGGTCTTCTCGACGCCGTCAGCGAATTGCATCTGTCCGCCATTTCCAACAGTTCAATGCATCTGCGATATTCTGGCTGAGTTTCAGCTTCAATCAGAAGGAGTCGAGTTTGTCCTCGATCGACGTTCCCGTACGCGGTCACCAGTTCGGCAAAACCTCAAGACGTGATTGGTGGTGGGTGCAGCCGCTACTTACTTTTCTAGGGCTGTCCACATTTATCGCCTACGCTACGTGGGCAGCCTTTCAGGGAAACTTCTACCGTTTCGGACCATACCTGTCGCCGTTCTATTCTCCTGAGGTCCTGGGAGATGCAACGCATGCGTGGTTTGGAACGTGGCCGCACTGGTGGCCGCGCTTGATTCCTGCATCCGGCGCTTTACTGATTCTCTGGGCACCAGGCGGATTTCGTCTGACCTGCTACTACTATCGCGGTGCCTACTACAAAGCTTTTTGGGCCGATCCTCCGTCGTGCACTGTTGGTGAACCGCGAAAACACTATCGCGGCGAGCGGTCTTTTCCACTAATCCTGCAGAATGTGCACAGATATTTCCTTTATCTCGCTCTCGTTTTTCTGGTCATATTGGCACTCGATGTTTGGAGGGCACTCTGGTTTACCAATCCGGCTACTGGTCAGCCTGCGTTTGGAATCGGCATGGGAACGGTGGTGCTCGGAGTGAACGTGGTCTTACTCGCGTGTTACACCTTTGGATGCCATTCGCTACGCCACTTAGTAGGCGGACAACTCGATGAGGTTTCAAAGTCACCGATTCGTCGAAGGACCTACGACTGTGCTGGATGTCTGAACCGCCGCCACATGCTATTCGCATGGGCAAGTCTGTTCTCGGTCATGTTTGCGGATCTATACGTGCGCCTCTGCGCTATGGGAATTTGGCCGGACTGGAGAATCGTCTGATGTTGGAATATCAGACGCACGACTACGATGTGCTGGTAGTCGGCGCTGGCGGAGCCGGATTGAGGGCTGCGATCGAAGCCTCGGCAAATGGCGCGCGAGTCGGCGTGGTCACGAAAAGCCTGTTAGGGAAAGCACACACAGTGATGGCGGAAGGCGGGATTGCCGCAGCCATGGCCAATGTCGACGAACGTGACAACTGGAAGGTCCATTTCGCCGATACCATGCGGGGTGGGCAGTACGTCAACGATTGGCGTATGGCCGAACTGCATGCCAAAGAAGCGCCTGATCGTGTGCGTGAGTTAGAGGCATGGGGCGCTCTCTTCGATCGCACAAACGACGGCCGCATTCTTCAGCGTAACTTCGGTGGTCATCGCTATCCTCGACTCGCCCACGTAGGCGATCGGACTGGCCTTGAGATGATTCGAACCTTGCAGGATCACGGCATTCACATGGGGATGGAAGTTCACATGGAGTCGACCGTTTTGGCTTTGACCAATGACTCGGGCCGCATCGCGGGCGCCTTCGGCTATGAGCGCGAGCGCGGCCGCTTTCTGCTCTTTCGAGCGAAAGCCGTCGTATTAGCAACCGGCGGAATCGGACGCGCGTACAAGATCACGAGCAATAGTTGGGAATACACAGGTGACGGACACGCGCTTGCTTATAATGCCGGCGCTTCGCTCATGGATATGGAATTCGTTCAGTTTCATCCGACCGGGATGATCTGGCCGCCCAGCGTATGCGGCATTCTGGTGACGGAGGGCGTCCGCGGGGAAGGCGGTGTGCTCAAGAACAAAGACGGCCGCCGCTTTATGTTTGACGATATCCCCGAAAATTACAGGCCACAAACGGCAGACAATGAGGATGAAGGTTGGCGCTATACCCAAGGCGATCGAAACGCGCGCCGTCCGCCTGAATTACTGACGCGCGATCACGTTGCTCGCTGCATCATGCGTGAGGTTCGCCAGGGTAGAGGAAGCCCGCATGGCGGTGTTTTCCTGGACATCGCATGGATCAAGAGTCGCGTTCCGGCGGGGGCTGAACACATCAAGCGAAAG
>JAFARV010000422.1 GCA_019245255.1 Acidobacteriaceae bacterium
TTGTTCGGCCCCGTGTTCGGCTGTCCAGGATAGTTGTCGAGAGTCGGTGAGAATGGGACACCGCTGTAATATTGGGTCACACCGCTGATGGTCCATCCACCCAGGGTAAGGTCTACCAGCCTATTCACATTGGCGCCCCATTTCCTCCCGTGGCCGAATGGAATCGCATAGTTTTGCGCGAGTGTCAGCTGGTTATGTGGCAAGAAATCCGTGTTAGCCCAACCCCGGGTTGGATCGTACAGGAACAGGTAATCGCGGTTATATTCCTGCGCGCCGGCATCTGCTTGCGAAACCTGGTAGGTGTAATTGCCTTGCAAAGTGTACCCCGCGGCCGCGTTCACATTGAAGAGAGCTTGGAAGGAGTTGTACTCGGAGTTTCCGCAGTCGCAGTAATAATTGACATTCTGCGTCCAGCCAAAATCGTACTTCGGTCCGAGCAGCCCGTTATAGGGCCGATCTAGGTTTGTATTGATCACGCCCGGAATAAACGGCTGCGTGTTTAAATTGACGTTGTTTTGCGTTATGCCAAGAAACCCGTGCCGGCCGACATTCCCGACGTATGAGGCAGTAACCGATACTTTCGACGTAAGCTGCTGCTGCACGCTGAAGTTGTACTGATAGACTACCGGGAGCGTCATAGTTGCGGGACGAACATTCAGAGCAATTCCGTCCGGAATCGTAAACCTGCCCGTATTCGGGTCCGGCGCCGGCGCGTTTGGCAGGGGCGGTCCCTGACCAAGCGTGAAGACGTCCGTATAGTTGTTCGGAGCATTTATGTTCTGCCGAATCAGCACGGGCGGGTTCTGGGTAACGTTGTGGCCGAATGTTGAACCAAAGGTGCCCAGATTGTAAGACCAGCCATAGCCCGCTCGCACCACAGTTTTCGGAGTGAGCTGGTATGCCAGGCTCACTCGGGGAGCGAAGTTGGTCCAATTCATGTCCTGATAGCCGTGAGATGAATTACCTCCGACGCCAAATACGACCATCTGCCCTGTATTTAGGTCAGGCGAAGCGCCTGCTCCTGGCTTGTTCACCGTCTCGGGGAAGATCAACTCCCAGCGTAGCCCGTAGGTAAAGGTCAATTTGGGCGTGACGTGCCACATATCCTGACCGTAGAAGAAGAAGCGCTTCTGCCGCTCGGTGGCGTCCGTGGAGTTGCTGTAATACCTGCCAAACGAATTCACATCGCCAAGGAGAAAAGAAGCCAGACTAAGCCCGCCCTGCGAATTGCCTCCAGACGTGAGTACCGTACCGGTCATGCCAGGCACGAAGGTTAACTCCCCAGCGCGGTGCGTGTCGCTCGGTACTCGCAAGTTCTGGGCGACTCGAGCATCCACGCCGAACTTCATATTGTGGTTGCCTGCTATTTTGGTCACGTTGTCTACCCACTGAAGCTGCGTTTCCAGTTCGGTCAGAGGGCAATTACAGCCGCTGGCATCTAACGAATACCCGAGCTTGATATCTGAGCTGCCGGAATTATTCGGGTTGCTTGGGTCGCGAATGTCGAAATAAGGCATTCCGGACGTGAAAGTCTTGTCGAGATTTAGGCCCGGAATCCCGGCATCGGCAGCTGGCGTAGTCCCGTATCCGCCCGGAAGCGCGTTGATGTGATACCGCATGTAACCGAAGCGGAGTTCGTTGATCAGCGTCGGGCCGGCGGTGTGGGTCCAACCAACGGCAACGCTCTGGTTCAGCGCGTCTGAGGAGCCTGCATAGCGAAGGCCGCCTCCTGACAGGCCTGGGCCACCCGCCTCGGTGCCGAACGCGCCAGGTCCGGAAAGAGTGTAACCTGCATAGCTATACCTTGCAAAGAACGTGTCTTTTTCGCTTCCGTAATAATCCCAACGCGTGTTCCACAGATTTGCCGGGTAGTTGATGTTACCGCTTGCAACGTAGTTATTCCGATACGTCGTGCCGAACGCGTTCGTGTTAGGCAGGGGGAAATATTGTAGTAGCTTCAGCGCTTGGGAGCTGAGCGAAGCCGTTGGAATGAAGTTGTTGGCGAACGCTGTCCGGCCTATACCAGTCGTCCGGTCTCCGGTTGTAGGATCGTAGATTTGATACCGACAACCCGCCGGATAGTTAACCGTATCCGTAAGGCATCCCGGGTATCCGGGCGAATCCTTTAGCCAATCAGAGAAGCTCACGCCTCCGGTCACTCCTATCCCGCGCTCCTGGGCGGTCGGAACGCTTGCGAGAACGCCCGCGCCCACGTGGTTCCTTGTCAACTGCGTGTCCGCAAAGAAGAATAACTTGTCCTTGATGATGCGCCCACCTATCGACCCGCCAAACTGAAAGTAATGCTGTGTGCCAGCGCCGTTAGGTTCACTAAATGGATTGCGGCCGTAGTCCGAAAAGCCTGGAGTGTTGAGCTGCATGTAAGAAAAAGCGTCCCCGTGGAAAGCATTCGAACCCGATTTGGTCGAGTAGGAAAATAGTCCGCCGCCCGTGTATTCGAACTCAGCATCGAAATCCTGATTCGCCTGCTTCGCTTCGTTGACTGAGTCCATGGTCGGGTTTACCACGATGATGCCGAGAATAGGGTCCTGGTTCGTAGTTCCATCAAGCTCATAACCAGATGAACTGAACAACTGCCCGTTGACTATGGTCTGTACACTGCCCTGGGGATCCTCGTCGGATGCGTGTTGCCATCCCATCTTTACAGTGCCGGGGTTTAGCAGCTGGAACGACTGAACATTTCGGCCGAGGTTCGGCAGCGATTGTAGCTGCTCCGACGTAAACGTCTGAGCCACATCCGCGCGGTCCGTTTGCAACAGGGGGGCCGATGCAGTTACCTCTACCTGTTGTTGAACGTTCCCGACCTGGAGAGATGCGTCAAACTTAGCGGCCTGATCCACGGTCACAGCGATGGGATTAGATACGATTTTTGAAAATCCCGGCGCTTCAACCGTGACGGTATATTGGTCGGGAATGAGCTGACCTTTCTGGTAAATGCCAGACTCATTTGTTGTCACATCGAACGAAGTACCCTTACTTACATCGGTAACTGTGACCTTAGCATTGGAGACGGCAGAGCCCGAGGGGTCGGTGATCGTGCCGTAGATGCTACCAAAGACCTGTTGCGCGTTCGCCGCGTTTGTCGCGAGCCAGAGCAGCGCAAACGCCGATAGAAAAAACGCGGATACCTTGAATCTTACACCCACCTAATGATCTCCTTGTCCCTGGACATTCAGGGAAAAGGCTCCCCCAAGGCTAGACCTCTACCTTGAGGCTGAGCCGTCACTCCACCTGCGGGTAGTGTAGAGCCTTTTCCCGTGTAAGTAGTCCCAGTAAAGTTACTGGATTCGTTACTTTTTTTGCATTTATTTAAATATTTAGCCGCTGCAAGTAAGTGACGGTGCAGCGGATATACTTTGCTTGTGTTTATTGCCTTGCTGCTGGCACGGCTCTTTGTAGAAATGCCGTCAGCGCACGCGCGGGGCATTGAGTTGTATAGCGAACACAAATACGCAGAAGCCATCCAGGTGCTGGAGGCGAGTGCAAAAGAGGAGGAGCGGGGAAGCCGAGACTACAACGAATCCTGTTTGCTGATCGGGCAAAGTTATTTCATGCTGTCGCAGGCGACCCAAGCGATTCCGTGGCTCGAGAAAGTGCCTCAGTTAGCCGAGGCTAACTATATGCTGGGTTACGCTTATCTCCAAAGCCAACAACAGACGAAGTCGGTCGCGGCGTTTGCGCGACTCTTTTCACTTAAGCCGGACTCAGCGGCTGCGCACCTGCTGGCCGGGCAAATGATGCTCAAGAAAGACTATGACGAGCAGGCCGCGTCTGAGGTCGCCAAAGCTCTTGAGATGGATCCCGCGCTTCCCGAAGCGCATTTTCTTTCGGGCGAGATCGCGGCGTTTCGCGGACGGCTGGACGACGCACGGGCGGAGTTTCAGAAGGAGATCGAACGAAACCCGAATTTTTCAATGGCGTGGTACCGGCTGGGCGATATCTACACGCGGCAGGAGCAATGGGAACTCGCGATACCCGAACTGCAGCGCGCGATCTGGCTGAATCCGGACTTCAGCGGGCCATTCATTTTGCTCGGGCGATGCTACTTCAAAACTGCGAATTTCACCAACGCTGAGGGGATTCTGAGAAAAGCGCTTGCTCTCGATCCGCGGAATGCATCCGCTACGTATCTGCTGGGTCAGACGCTTCAGGCCGAGGGAAAGAAAGAGGAAGCACGGGCGATGATGGAGAAGTTAAAGGAATTGAAAGCGCAATAACCCTTCTCCGAATCTGAGAAATATAGGATTCTGAGGCCGTCTGACCCCAATTCACCCCAATTCACCCCATTCACGCAAACGCAGGTTCCGGCTCTTCGGCGCCCGCGCTGAAGTAGGCGCAGTCGGGATGATGGAATACCAGCGCGGAAACGCTAGCTTCGGGCTCCATCATGAATCCCTCTGTCAAATGGACGCCGATGTCCTCGGGATGCAGCAACCGGAAGAGCTTGGTCTGGTCCTCGAGATTAGGGCACGCCGGGTAACCAAAACTGTAGCGTTTGCCGCGATACCGGGACGTAAAACGGTCATGCATTGTCAGTGACGGAGGATCGGGGAACCCCCACTCCTCACGGATGCGACGGTGCATCCACTCGGCGGCGGCTTCTGCCGTTTCAATGCCGAGCGCCTGAATAGCATGCGCCTTGAAGAATTCGCCACGCTCTTTTGCCTGGCGCGAGTGCTCCATGACACCCTCGCCTGCCGTGACGACGAACAGAGCGATGTGGTCGCGCCGGCCCTCCTCGGCATCCAGCACATAGTCGGTCAAGCAAAGGCCATCGGACTTTGACTGCCGACCGAAATGAAAGCTATCGAGCGGCAAACTCGAACCAGGAGCAAACAGATGCAGCTTGTTGCCTTCGCGTTCCGCTTCAAAGAACTGCCAGACGGCACGTGCCTTCATCCATTCCAGGGCTTCTCCCTTGACCTCTTCGAGATTGTGATAAAGTTCGAGCGCTTTCGGATCGCGAGCAGCCAATGCTTTCTCAAACGTCAACCCCTGGCCTCTGAACCCGAGGTGTTTGCCGTAAAGCATTTGGGGATTGATGTAACTCCAGACCTCCGTCAGATGCGGGATGCTGCGCAGTTTCCGGTCGAGGTAAGGTGCCGGGGGAATCGGAATTTCAGTCCGCACCTTCGGGCTGCGCGCACCGGTTGCTGGAGTGAGCGCGCGCTCTGTCGGCGGGCCCTCAGCCGGAACATCCCGAAAGATGTGCTCCGAAAGAATCCGTTCGCGTATCGCAGGATCCATAATTTCGTTCATCAGCCGCAGACCTGTCATCGCGTCTTTGGCGTAGAACGTCGGGCATGTGTAGCTCGGCGCGATTTTGGTGCGAGTGAACTTTTCGGATAAAGCCGCTCCGCCCACCAGCAATGGCACACGAATGCCTGCGTCCTTCAGGTCACCGGCGGTTGTCACCATCTGCTGCGCGCTCTTTACCAGGAGCCCTGACAGACCTATCGCGCTTGGATTGTGCTCCCGGTAGGCCTTGATGAGTTCCTCAGATGGCACCTTTATTCCGAGATTGACTACCTGGTAGCCGTTATTGCTGAGGATGATCTCGACGAGGTTCTTGCCGATGTCGTGAACATCGCCTTTGACAGTTGCAAGCACGATCTTGCCGCGCGAAGCGGACTCGGCCTTCTCCATGAACTGCTCGAGGTAGCTGACAGCCGCTTTCATCGCTTCGGCGGACTGCAGCACTTCGGCCACGATCAATTCGTTGTTGTTGAACAGACGGCCGACCTCCGCCATGCCGGCCATCAAGGGACCGTTGATGATATCGAGCGGAGCAGAGCCTTCTTGGCGCTTCCTTTCGAGATCCGGAATGAGGCCGTCCTTCGTACCTTCGATGATGTAATTTGCGAGACGCTCATCGAGCGGCAGGTCTTCCGGCTTGACTTTTTGTCGCTTGGCGGCCCCGCGAAAGAAATCGGAAATGGCAGCAATGTGGAACTGATTGACCGCGATCTTTTGGTCGCGAGATTGCAATCTCCAATCGTCGGGAGCATCTTTCAGCAAGGCGGCATTCGGATGATCGGCGGGGACATCAATGGGCGGGCTGTTGAACAGCAAGGCTTCGGCGAGCCGCCGTTCCTCCTCCGGGATGGAAGCAAAACGCTCCAGCTTTTCGGCGTTGACGATAGCCAAATCGAGCCCTGCCTTTGTGCAGTAGTAGAGGAAGACGGAGTTGACGACCTCGCGGGCGGCGGCGGGGAGCCCGAAGGAGATGTTCGAGATTCCGAGGACAGTTTTGACATACGGGATCTGTTGCTTGATGAGACGGATGGCCTCGATGGTCTCGACAGCGCCGCCAATGTAGTTTTCGTCGCCCGTAGCGCAGGGAAAGACGAGCGGATCGATGACGATGTCTTCGGGCGCGATTCCGTATTTCGCCGTGAGCAGGTCGACGGAACGCCTTGCGACTGCCAGCTTTCGGTCACGCGTGAAGGCTTGTGCCTGGACCGGATCCTCGTCGATGCAGCCCACTACCAGAGCGGCTCCGTAGGCGCGCGCAATGGGGCAAACGCGCTCGAACTTCTCCTCTCCGTCTTCAAGGTTGACGGAGTTGATGATGCTCTTGCCCTGGCAGAACGTGAGTGATTGCTCGATCGACCGCGCATCGGTAGTGTCGATCATGATTGGCGCTTTGATTTTGCGAATCAGCTTCTCATAGAACGACGGAATATCGTTCAGTTCGTCGCGATCGCTCGACTGCAGACAAACATCGATGACATGAGCGCCGTTACGAACCTGCCAGCGCGCGATTTCGGTTGCCTCTTCCCATTTCTCCTCCGCAATCATTTTCTTGAACAGGCGTGAGCCGATTACGTTGGTGCGCTCGCCGACAATGAGGGGGCGATTGCTTTCCTCGGCTTCCACCAGCTCGATGCCGGAGAAATAAGTCTTGTGCGCGGGTGCGGGGGTTTGGCGCGGTTTTTTGCCTTCAACCATTTGGGCGATGGCACGGATGTGGTCTGGACGTGTTCCGCAGCACCCGCCGACGATGTTCAGCCAGCCATGATCTACGAAGCGCTCGAGTTGAGCCGCAAGGCTCTCGGGAGTTTCGCCGTATTTGCCTTCTTCGTCCGGCAGACCGGCGTTGGGGTAACAGGAAACGCGAGTGGTTGCGAGCTCATGGATGGATCGGATGTGATCGGTCATGAACTCGGGGCCGGTGGCGCAGTTCAGGCCAACGGCCAGCAGGTCGGCGTGGGCAATTGAGGTGTAGAAAGCGTCCGCGGTCTGGCCGGCGAGCATGGAACCCATGGGCTCGATGGTGCCCGAAACGATCACGGAGATGCGGTCGTTGAGTTCCTTGCCCAAACGCTGGATTGCCAGCAGCCCGGCTTTGATGTTGCGCGTATCCTGGGAGGTCTCGAGAAGCAGAATGTCCACTCCCCCCTCGACGAGCGCTTTCGCCTGCAGGTAGAAGCTGTCGATCAGCTGAGAAAATGTGATTCCACCGGTAACGGTGATCGACTTTGTCGTGGGACCCATTGATCCTGCCACAAAGCGGGTTCGGCCGTGATTCGAAGATTCGTCCGCAGCCTGGCGCGCCAGCCGGGCCGCAGCGTGATTAATCTCGTAGGCCTTGCTCTGGAGCCCGTATTCGCTGAGTACGATCGGTGTACCGCCAAACGTATCCGTTTCAACTATGTCCGAACCCGCTTGGTAGTAAGCCCGATGGATATCGAGGATGACATCGGGACGTGTGAGGACCAGATTCTCGTTGCAACCCTCGAGCTCCGGGCCGCCAAAATCCGCGGCTGTAAGATGACGCTGCTGCAGCATCGTTCCCATGGCTCCATCGAGCACCAGGACACGAGTGGCGAGAGCATCTTCGAGGGCACGCCGGCGCAACTGCCGGTCCTCAGGCGTGTTTAATGACATCGTTCAGGCGATTATCTTTCTAGATAAATTGTACCGGCCCGAACGTGTCTACCCGAACGTCAGCTCAGCGAACGGTAAAAGCGGCTATTCGGAAGGAGTCTTCTTTTCCGTTTGCAACTTTCGCTTTTCCTTTTCGGGTTTAGGGGCGAGGATGTCGTTATTGCCTTGCGGCGGTCCCTCCTGCCTTACGGGCAGGATCTCGTCATTGCCTTGCGGGGGTCCCTCGGGTGCCGGATTGGGCATAGCCATGTCTCCTTTGTAGTTTATTTGTACTTACTTTCGCAGCGAGCGTTGGAGCAGGACAACATCGCTCTCGGCTCGCGTTCGTACGTAGGCAAGTTTTGTGCCGTTGGAATTCCAGGCGAACGCTGCGATGTTGCCTTCACCCGTTTGAATGAGGCGAACGGGGGGCTCGCCGTTTAGCGGCTGGCGCCAGATCTCACTCCCCACCGCGGTACCTACCGTGTAGTCAATGCCGTTCGCGTCGGGGCTCCAGTGAGCGACGCTGTTCACGGGCAAAAGCGGGAACTTCTGCACGATACTGCCATCGCGAAACGAAAGCACAGCGGCGCTCCATTCAGAGCCGGGCTCCCGGATCTGGCAAATGATTCGGGTCGAATCAGGCGAGAAGACCGGATGCTGTGCCTCGAGGGTGGTCAGCCGCTGTGCTGTCCCTCCCTGAAGTGGCACCTTCCAGATGGAAGGCACTCCGAATGTGGCAGAGGTGTAGACGACCCATTGGCCGTCAGGGCTGAGATCGGGGTAGCGGTCGAGATTCGAGCCGCTGGTTAGCGGTACTCGCTTGCCGCTATCAAGGTCTACACGCCATATGTTGAAGTCGTTGCCGCCTTTCGCACAGTTCGACGAGTAGACGACCGAACGCACGGAAACCGATCCCGCTGGTTGGCGTTCAACGCAAGCCTGCGGTAACGAAAGTGGCGATACGGTTCCGTCCGCGCCGATTTTCGCGAGGTTCACGCTGCCGCTGCGCGCGGAGGGAACCACGATGCTGCCATCGGAAAGCCACGCGACGGAATCGTAGTTCTCCGTTTCGGGCGTGACCCGAGACGCGTCGCTGAAACGAGGTCCGGTGGCGATCCATATGGACGAACGGCTCTCAAGGCGTACCGCGGCGACTTTTGCGGCATCGCTTGTTCCAGTGACGCTATCGAAACTGGCAGGCTCGGTGCGCACATCCCGCACTTCGCCCGTTCGAGTAAAGATCTCCAGCAGATGCCAGAGTTCGGCGCCCTGCCTTCGACCGGCAAACACCAGCAGGTCACCTCCGTTTATCGAAACGGGGCACTTGAGTGTTCGCAGTTCCTGAATAGAAAGTTGTTTGGCCACGCGCCCTTCAGGCGAGAGGAGCAGCAGGGTCGGGCGCGTAGCGGAGCGCAGGCGGGACGGGAACGCGACGGCAGCGATGCCGAACTTCGACGTCCATGCCAATCCGGGAAAGATCTCTGTATCGGACAAGGACACAACGGGGCGTGCATCACGAGCATTGTTTTCTCCCGCGACCATGATGGAGTCGCGGCTTTGCCGGTCTGAGCGCCTTAAAAAAGCAAACGACTCGCCGCCGGGCGAAAACGCCACCGGGCCGTCCACATCTCCGAGTATCGTTCGACCAGGCGTTTGCT
>JAFARV010000480.1 GCA_019245255.1 Acidobacteriaceae bacterium
CGGTTGTTGGGGACACCTCAGTGAATCGGTTCGCGCTCGGAGCTGCAATCGGCCTCAATGCTCGCAGGATGAGGTCAGTGGCAATTCGATGTGCCGGGATCCTGATCCCAATCGTATCGGTGCGAGCCGTCACCAGATCGGGAACGACGCGCGCTTTTCGGAGCACCATGGTGAGCGGACCCGGCCAGAAAAATTTTGCCAGCACGTCGGCAAGTCGTGGCCATTCGGCTGCAAGCGACTTCGCCATGTGCAGCTCCGCTACGTGCACAATTAGCGGACTTGTCAGCGGCCGTCCCTTCGCTCTGTAAATCCGCTGAACGGCATTGATGTCGAGCGCGTTCGCACCCAGGCCATAAACGGTTTCCGTAGGAAACGCGACTAACCCGCCCTGCTGAATGATCTCCGCCGCTCGCGCAACGTCCTGATCACTGACCATCTAATCGGGAAGATCTGCGCTGCTGTCGCCCGCCAGTTTGCCGGTTCTTTTCCAAACGAGAAAGGCGTGAATCAGATCATCAATATCGCCATCGAGCACACGATCGACATCCCCGATCGCAAGCCGCGAACGCAGGTCCTTGGCCATACGGTAGGGAGCGAGGACGTAGCTGCGAATCTGGCTTCCAAAGTTAATCTCTAGCTTCGAGTCTTCGAGCTTCTTCTCCGCCGCACGCTTCTTGTCCATTTCATACTCGTACAGCTTGGCGCGCAACTGCTTCATGGCGCTCGCGCGGTTCTTGTGCTGCGAACGTTCGTTCTGGCACTGCACCACGATTCCTGTGGGCAAGTGCGTGAAACGCACGGCCGATTCGGTCCGATTCACGTGTTGACCTCCTGCGCCGCTTGCGCGGAACACGTCCACTTTGAGGTCGTCCGGCTTGATATCGATGTTTATGTCGTCGTCGATCTGCGGGTAGACAAATACCGAAGCAAATGACGTGTGTCTACGCGCATTTGCGTCAAATGGTGAAATGCGGACAAGACGGTGCACGCCGATTTCCGACTGCAGTTGCCCGTAGACATTTTCTCCATTGATTTCGATCGTGGCGGACTTAATTCCTGCGCCTTCGCCCTCGAGACGATCAGTCATGACCGCTTGAAATTTATGCCGCTCCGCCCAGCGCAGGTACATGCGCAAAAGCATCTCAGCCCAGTCCTGGCTCTCCGTTCCACCCGCGCCCGGATGGATGGTGACGATCGCGTCCCGCGCATCATTCTCGCCGGATAACAGCATACCTGTCTCTAATTCGTCGAGCTTGTGCCGGAGCGAATTGACCTCGCGTTCGAGGTCTCCATTCACGCTCTCGCCTTCGCGCGCCAGTTCAAACAGGGTCTCGATATCCGACGTGGCCCGCACGACAACCTCGGCATTTTGGATCGCTTCCTCATGCCGCTTGCGCTCCTGCATGACGCGCTGGCTCTTTTCGGGGTTGTTCCAGAAATCCGGGTCGGAGATTTCGGCTTCCGTTTCGGCTAGTTGCTTCCGTTTGGTGGGGGCGTCAAAGATAGCTCCGCACAGCGTCAGCCTGCTGCCGGAGCGTAACGTACTCTCTTTCCAGCTCTTCCAGAGTCATTCAATCGTAGTGTACTGTGAGCGCCTTCCTCGACCCAGCGATCGCCGTCGCTCCAGCGCAAAACAACAGCACTCGTGGGTGTTACAGGCGTGTTCGCGAGAACCGTCACATTAGGTAGCGCGGCTCGAACATCGTGCACCACCTGGAACCCGAAATAGAAAGCTCCTTCGTAGTCGCGCGGAAGATTTTCGAGGACCAGCGCCCGGCAGTTTGTGTTTTCGCAAGCCGCCGTGGCTTCGTGCGCCGCGAGCTTTATCACCCGCATCATGCGCACATACGGAAGTGTATTGAAGAACGCAGCTATCGCAAAGATCGCAACCCAGGCGGGCAGCAGCACGGAACTAAATCGCACCGAGCGCAGGGTCCACACGAGCAAAAACACGATCCAGATTGCAGAATGGGACACGTAGCGGCCTTGTTGAGCCCAAGGCGTCATCCAGCCGATCATGTTCGCCGCTGGGACTGCTGCAACAAATGCAAGCAGAATCATCCACGTGCGCCTGCCTGCCGTACCTTTCTCTAAAACGATGGTTGCCAGCAGCAGCACATACGCGATGAGGGTCAGCTTCAGCCATAGAGGCAAACCAGCGCGGGTGTTAATCAGGAATAGGGATGCGGGCATCTTGGTGAACATCGACGTGATCGTGCGCGAATTGAAGACGAAGTTCGCCGTGCCAGTCCCCTGCACATTTGGGTAGCCTCCGAGGTTGCCGTAGATAGCGACACGAATCAGAAGCAACGCCGCCGTAGCGGACGCGATGGCATATAACAGCTTGCGCCAGCGCTCGATCGGCAAGCTCAACTGTAATGGCCGCCGAAGCAGAAACAATGCGGCAAGTAAAAGCGGGTAA
>JAFARV010000496.1 GCA_019245255.1 Acidobacteriaceae bacterium
TTCTGGGATGAGATTTGGTTTCCATTCGATCCGGCGCTACGGGATCGAGAACAGTTCTCCGGCTTTCCTGTCGAATACTCATCGATCGTGCACGGCCAAATCATCGAAGAGCTGTATCAGTGCGACTCGGCGGGGTCGATTGCGGTGACGATAACGAACCAGAGTGCTGGCTATTCGAAGGTGTACAAGCTCGGGCACTGGGCGGAAGAGCAGAAACCCCTAAAAGCAGCTCGGCGGAGCAAGCCGGCAAAGGCGCGTGCGCACGGCGATTGATTTTATGCTGCCTATCAAAACCAGCTGCGTGCTACGGACCCGCGGCCACGATACGCGACTCCGCCTGATACTTGTGATAGTCGCTGAATTCGACTTCCTGGTCCTCACGAAAGGTCTTAACGAGCGCGCGTGCATTGAACGTCGCGGCCGCGCGCTGCGGTAGCCAAACCTCGTCATTAATCCGCGCTTGCACGAAGCTGAACCGGCTTCCTTTGCGTACGGCGGCGAGAAACAATCCCAGCTTGAAGTCGTTGAGTACCGAAGCCTCGAGTTTAACTAACGTGTAATCGTGTTTATCCACAAACAATCGGCCTGTAATGCTGTGCAGAATGTTATGGTACTTACCGTGATAGTCGGACCGAGGAGACATGGAAAGCACGAATGCCGGGCGGCCGTTCAGCACGGTGTCGGCTTCGCGCTCGAAGATGAATGCAGCGGGTGCTTCGAATAATGGTTCCAGATCCTTCAGCCGTTCACGCTGCAGCTTCTTCAGGCGCTCCGCTTTTTCTTGATCGGTTAATTTAGCAGCTTCGGCCGCGGCGTGGTCCAGCTTGCGCTCCTCCTTCTGCGATTCCTCCGCTGAGAGAGGCTTGTCATCTTTCTGTAACTCGTGCTCGTACGGCTTGCCGGCGAAGTAAATGATTTCGTTGGTCCACGAATGCGTCTTTTTCGTCTTACCTGATGGGTCCAGATCCCGGATCACAAGGTGCTCGCGGTATGTATAGTCGTGTCGAATTGCGGGAACTCGCTTGGTCTGCTCGATGCAGTGCGCCACGATGTCTTGCGTGGATTCGTCGCCGAAGGCGAATGCAGGTATCGCCGCTAACAGGAAGAAGCCGACTGCAATGCGAGCCGTCATCAGTTCCTCAAAATCGACGTATGCGAAGCGCGTCACGTTTCGGGTTCTGCTTTACTGCGGCCCTTGACGAACCAGGAGATCCACACTTCCATTGCGGGCGGCAACTCGATAATGCGCAAGTTCCGATCGAAACAGCGGATCTTGCGAGAAGTAGTCCAGCATGTCGAAGTGGAGTGCGCCCATACCCTGCATCGGCTTCTTCCGCTGCACAAGAATGTACGCCGGATGCTTCGCGCTCACAGCGTTAACGATCTGCTTGAAGACCGTCTTTTCGTCATCGTTCATTTCGCTCGGCGCGTGGTATCGTGCAGACGCACCAGCAGTAGCACTCACAACCTGGTCCCGATAGAGACCCGGCAGCCGCCACAAGGTGGGATCGGGAATAACCAGCCGGCACTGTGCATCCTCGATTAAGGGAAAGTCAACCCAGAGGTCCGTCGTAAGCGGCAGGACTGTCTTGCCCGGTCCGTGTTCCATCAGATAACTCGATACCGCATCCTCATTCTGCCAACCGGCGCGATTCGTCCTCACGGTGTTGGCGGCGAGCAGTGCGGGAACGCAAATGATCAACAGACTTGCGGGAAACAGGAATAGCGCGTCGTAAACCGATCGCCTCATCACCAAATCGGCGATGATAACGGACACCGTTACTCCCGCCCAGATCGCAAGTGGCGCACAGTGGTACGACCATCCCTTATGCTGCAAAACAACGGACGCTGCGAAGCCGAGCGTGGTAAGCCCGCTCAGACGCACCAGGGGTGCAATGGCAGATTCGGAACGCCACACGACTCCCATGAACCCGACAGCGAGCATGGGGAGCACAGTGCGCAGGATACCCGCCACGCTCTCGTTATAGGCGCTGTAATACTTCATGGTCTCAGCGCTGAGCAAGAAGTATTCAGGAAAGAAGATCAGCGTGAGAACACCGGAGATCGCTACCACGCCAAGCGGAATCCAAACTTCCGGAAAAGTGACTGTGCGGCGCCAACCAGCACGTCTGATTAGCCACGACACTGCGAAGATTCCAGGCAGGATCATGTATGGCTTCACTGCGATCACGATGGATGCGAGAGCTACCAGGAGATAGCGTAGCGTCGTTGTACGGCCGAAGCGCTCGGCCCGACCGTACACGCTTCCGATCAGGATAAGAAACGCGATCCCCGCCAGCGAATCTCTTTGCTCAAAATCCCCACGATTGGCCTGCAGGACGGAAACGGACACACACACGAGCAGGAAAAAAGGGATCGCGATGTCGCCCGGCACCGTCCTGCGCACGGTTGCGCATAGAAAAGCGACCGCGATTGCTGCAAACAGCCAGACCATACAGTGAAACACCGCGGGAGCGGGCAATTTCAAAAAGCTCGCGATCATCACGGCAGGCAAGTGTATGAAGAACACCAGCGGAAGGTTGAGATCGCTGACGTCACGGTAGAGCTTTGCGCCCTGCTGTAACCGCTCCGTCGCATACAAATACCAGGCGACATCCCCGTTGAGCGGCGAATGGAATCTCCACCAAAGATTGCTGACCCAGACGCTAAGGGTAAGGCATAGCCAAAACAACCGGCTTCGCGAGACCCGATCCGCCACGGACTCGACGAGCTGAATCACCGGTCTGGGACTCACGGTACGCGTTGCCGGCATTGCCTATGAGAGTCGGGGCGTGCGCAATTTGTTGCAGAGTTAAGCAATCAGACGCTGGGCGCTGAGGTCCCGCTGCTTGGCGGCGGCGAGTGTATGTTCGGCAATCATCCGTTCTTCGTCGGTCGGAATCACTCTCACCACAACACGGCTCTCGGGAACACTAATTAGGGCGGCATCGCGGGCATTGGCCGCCTCGTCCAGTTTCACACCGAGCCAAGCCAGTTTTCCACAGATCCAACTGCGGACGGATGGCGCGTGTTCTCCGATGCCAGCCGTAAAAACCAATCCGTCCAGGCCTCTCAGCGTGCTGGTCAATGCTGCGACTTCCCGTGCTACACGGAAGACGAAATACTCGACAGCATTTACGGAACGGTTGTCCTCGTTTTCGAGAAGCGTGCGCATATCGCCGCTGATTCCGGACAAGCCAAGTAATCCCGACTGGTGATAGAGCAGGTCTTCAAGCTCCTTCACTCCGAAGTGCCGTTCCCGCATGAGATAGAGAAGGACGCCCGGATCGATTGCGCCGCAGCGAGTCGCCATGGGGAGGCCATCGAGAGCAGTAAGTCCGGTGGTGGTATCGATGCTCTCGCCGTTCTGCATGGCGCATAGTGTCACGCCGGCGCCGAGATGTGCGACGACGACCTGGCCCCGCGCTGTTTGCGGGTCAATACGGCGAAGCTCGCGCGCGATGTATTCGTATGAGAGTCCATGGAATCCGAAACGGTGGATTCCCTGCGAATCGTATTCAGCCGGTAGCGCGAAGCGCCTGATCCGTCTGGGAATCGTCGAGTGAAATGAAGTGTCGAAGCATGCGACCTGCGCAACGTTGGGCGTCAGACTGCGCATGACACTAATTGCGGACAAATTGTGGGGCTGGTGAAGCGGCGCGAGCGGGACATATTCCTCGAGGGCGGCAAGGATTGCATCATCAACGATCATGGGCGCGGTGAAACGATCGCCGCCATGCAC
This sequence comes from Acidobacteriaceae bacterium, assembly GCA_019245255.1. GTDB lineage: Bacteria > Acidobacteriota > Terriglobia > Bryobacterales > Bryobacteraceae > Bog-105. The sequence continues at coordinate 3,743 of JAFARV010000496.1, forward strand.
GACTCTGTGTCCTACCGCGGCTATATGTCCGGTTCCGCGGGTCTGGCGCAACCACTCGAGCAGCCGTTTGAAAGCCGGTTCGTGACCGCTTTCTTCCGCGCTCCAAGTTTCCTGGGCGATGATCTGGTGAAAGTCGTCCCTGACTCGCAGAATGGGCGCGGAGTGAAGAGAATGGATCTCGCCGCGAAATTGCAGCGCGATCTGTGCGTCACCGAAAACTTCAAAGACGGCGAACTTGAGACTCGACGATCCCTGATTGATCGTCAGGATATCGGACGGCATAAGTCACCTCCTTAACCGGCCGTCAGAGCAGGCGGTGGAATCGCCTTGCGAAGCAGAAGCGCGACTGCGCATGAGGCCAGGCGAGTACGAAAGCTATCGGCTCTGCTGGTGAGAATGACCGGAACCCTGGCGCCCATCACGATGCCGGCCGCGTCCGCGCCTGCCAAGAAGCTGAGCTGCTTGGCAAGCAGGTTGCCTTCTTCAAGTGTCCCGACAACGAGAATATCGGCGTCACCAGCGACCTTGGATTGAATGCCCTTCGTGCGTGCCGCGTCCGGGCTCACCGCATTATCGAAGGCGAGCGGACCGTCCATGATGGCCCCGGTGATCTGGCCCCGTTCCGCCATCTTGCATAACGCAGCGGCATCCAGCGTCGAGGGCAGTTTTCCAGTGACCGTCTCGACAGCAGCGAGAATCGCCACTTTAGGTTCCGAGATTCCGATGGCGCGAGCGAGATCGATAGCATTCTGGCAGATGTCGCGCTTTTCTTCGAGCTGCGGCGCGATATTGATAGCGCCATCGGTGAGC
>JAFARV010000502.1 GCA_019245255.1 Acidobacteriaceae bacterium
TAACGGCGAGTGATCGTGGTTTGGCGCGCTGGGATGGCCGGACCTGGCGCGTCCTGGATGAGCGACATGGTCTCCCACCCTTCAAAGTGATGTCAATTATGGTCGATCGCGCGGGCGCGGTTTGGCTCGGTCTTCTCGGCCATGGACTGGTCAGATGGCTCGGCTACGACGAATGGGAGCATTGGACAAAAGCGGAAGGCCTGCAAAGCGACGTGATCTGGGCCGCCTTACGAGACAAAGCCGGTCGGGTCTGGGTAGGCAACGAGCGGGGGCTTGCCTATCTGAATCCGGGTGCGAGCAGATTTACACCTTGGCACGCGCCTGCCTGGCTCGGCGCTCAAAGCGTACAGAGCCTGGCTCAATCACAGGATGGCGCAATCTGGATCGGAGCATATACAAACCACGCAGTGCGCTTTGATCCGGCAACCAGGAAACTCACCGATATCAGAGTCGACGACAAGGTCACGCGCATTCTCGCCGACACACATAACCGGATTTGGATAGCGACCTCAGGCGGGTTGTACCGTCTGGATGTTGCATCAAAGCGGAACTGGCCCGCCGAAATGTCGATCCCGAAAATCCTGAATTGCCGCATCCAGGACGTAGCCGAAGCACAAACAGGCGATATTCTGGCGCGTTCGCCTACGGCGCTTTTTCGCATTGACACCGCGGGTGTGCACCCGATTCAGCTGACGCCGGATCTCGGCAGCGGGGGACAGTGGGCGGAACTGACCGCCGATGGATCGGATTCGGTATGGACCGACGCTATCTCCCACGGCGTAGCGCATATCTGGTTGAAGAATGGTCAGATCGTCCGCACGGAACTGTTTGGCCGCGGGACTCTGATGTCCGACGCCGCCGTTCTTCTCGAAAGAGACCGGCGCGGACTCATCTGGATCGGAGAAGATCATGGCGTAGATGTGTTTGATGGCACGAAATGGCGCCACATGACGCAGGACAACGGCTTGATTTGGAATGACTGCGACAGCAAAGCATTCTTCGACGACCCCGACGGTACCGTTTGGATCGGAACGAGCGGAGGCCTATCACACTATCTCCGTCCAGCAGACCACCCGCATACTGCCCAGCTACGGCTTGCGGCGGTCTCGGCCACCTTCGGAACACAGAATCTAACCCCCCAATCGAGATCTACTTTTGCGTGGGCCAGAGTGCCTCTGACGATAAGGTTCGGCGTACTCAATTCGACGAGCGAATCTGCCGTGAAGCTTCAGTATCGATTGCTGAACATGGAATCGAACTGGATCTCCACAGACACCCGCGAGGTGCGGTACCCACAGCTTGCCCCAGGCTCCTACACGTTCGAGGCGATGGCGACTGATACCTCAACAGGCGAGCGGTCAGATGTCTACCGTTTCAACATTGTGGTTGTGCCGCCTTGGTGGCGTAGCACCAGCGCCAGTTGTGCCGGATTGCTGTTGATTATTGTTTCCATCGTCGCCATTTGGCGCTGGCGCGTCCGCTCGCTCGTGCAGCGGCAGTATGAGCTGGAGGCTATGGTCGCACAGCGCACCGAGGAGCTGCAGAAGAAGAAGGCAGAAGCCGAGGAGGCAAACCGAGCAAAAAGCGAATTCCTGGCGGTTATGAGTCATGAGATCCGGACACCGATGAATGGCGTCTTGGGCATGGCCAGCCTTCTTGCCGGTACGCCCCTGACACCTGAGCAACGCGATTGGCTGGGCACGATCCGTCACTCCGGCGATCTTTTGATGACGATCCTGAACGACATTCTGGATTTCTCAAAGATCGAAGCGGGCAAACTCGAATTGGAATGTGTCGACTTCGATCTGTTCGGAGTTATCGAGGACTGTCGCGCGCTGCTACATGACCAGGTCGGGCGAAAGCGGTTGGAGTACGTGTCGGAAATCGCCCCGGACGTACCAAAAACAATCACGGCAGACCCGACTCGCTTGCGTCAGATTCTCCTCAATTTGCTATCGAATGCCGTCAAGTTCACGCCTCAAGGAACCGTGAGCCTGCGAGTAACTGTGTGCTCGAGAGAGGTCGAGACGGCCAGGCTGCGTTTCGAAATCGAAGACTCTGGCATCGGCATCGATCAGCAAACCCGAGCGCGTCTGTTTTCGAGCTTCTCTCAGGCGGATACTTCGACGACGCGAAAGTACGGAGGCACCGGCTTAGGCCTTGCCATCTCGAGGCGCCTGATCGAAATGATGGGTGGCGAGATCCAGGTTACTAGCGAATTGGGACGCGGAAGCTGCTTCTGGTTTGAA
>JAFARV010000626.1 GCA_019245255.1 Acidobacteriaceae bacterium
ACCTGAGGGTCACCGGAGAAATGTAGGAAAGCTTCACCGGAGTGCCGGCATCGAGCACCCGCAAATCGCTGGCCTTCAAATTCGTCACCGGACGTCCCCTCGAGTCCCGCACCACAAGATCGAACGACGCCTCTTCGGTATCCGCTACGATCTTCGTCTCTGGCTCACTCGGCGTCTGATCCCCGCTCCCCCGAGCAGGAATATTACCGGATAGGACTACTACCATCGCGAGGGCACACAGCCGGCTCGCAGTTACGTTGAGGGTTGACACGTACAAAAGACGATTCTCCAGAGGCTGACCGAAGGAACTTCTACCGACGTATGATACCCCGCTAGACTATAAAGAACCAAGCATGTCCGAACGCCCGTTCGTTCACCTCCACTGCCACACTGACTATTCGCTCCTCGACGGCGCCTGCGATATCAAAAAGCTCATGAAAATCGCACGCGAGCAGAGAATGCCGGCGATCGCTATGACGGATCACGGCAACCTGTTCGGTGCAGTCGAGTTCTATAACGAGGCCGCGAGTACTGGTATTCACCCGGTCATTGGTTGCGAGGTATACGTCTCGCAGCAGTCCCAGACGGTCAAGAACGACAGCAACCGCTATAACCACCTCGTGCTGCTGTGTGAAACCCAGGAAGGGTACAAAAACCTCATCAAACTGGTCTCGTCCGGCTACCTGGATGGCTTCTACTACAAGCCGCGCATCGATAAGGACCTGCTCGCTCTTCACTCGAAAGGTTTGATCGCGATGTCCGCCTGCCTGCGCGGCGATATCAACGAAAACCTGCTGGCAGACAAGTACGACGAAGCGCGGCGTCTAGCCAACCAGTACCTTGACATCTTCGGAAAAGGTAACTTCTTCCTCGAGATGCAGGACCACTCGCTCGATCAGGACAAGCTCGTGATGCCGCAGGTCCGGCGCATGTCCGCCGAAACCGGTATCCCGCTCGTCGTCACCAACGATGCCCACTATCTCAGCCATGACGACGTGCGAGCGCATGAAATCCTGCTTTGTATTCAAACCGGCAAAACGATGTCGGATCCGAACCGGATGCGCTTTGCCACGCCGGACTTCTACATAAAGACTCGCGATGAAATGATGGCACTCTTCGGCGAGGTGGAAGAGGCGCTCGACCGGACCTGGGACATCGCTCAACGCTGCCAGGTCAAACTCGAGAAGGTCAAAGACCCGTTCCCGCGTTTTGATGTGCCCGAGAGTTTCGATCTGGACAGCTACTTCGCCTACGTCGCCCGCGAGGGATTCGAGAAACGCCGGCCCCGGCTCGAAGCGCTTCGCGCCCAGGACCGCCTGAAATACGATCTCGCCGAATACATTGAACGTCTCGAGTGCGAAATTAGCATGATTCAGCAGATGAAGTTCTCCGGGTACTTCCTTATCGTCTGGGACTTTATTCGCTACGCCAAGTCGAAGGGTATTCCCGTCGGCCCCGGGCGCGGCTCCGCCGCCGGCAGTCTCGTCGGGTACGCCATGGAGATCACTGACATCGATCCACTCGAATATGGTCTGCTCTTCGAACGCTTCCTCAACCCGGAGCGCATCAGCATGCCCGATATCGATATTGATTTCTGCACCAACCGCCGCGGAGAAGTCATTCAGTACGTCACCGAGAAGTACGGGCGCGAGCAAGTCTCCCAGATCATCACGTTCGGAACCCTGGCCGCGAAGGCTGCTATTAAAGATGTTGGGCGCGTCCTCGATATGAGCTTCGCGGACGTCGATCGCATCTCCAAAGCTGTTCCCAAACAGCTCAACATCACTCTCAAGCAGGCAATCGAGGATCCCGAGCTCAAATCTCTCGCCGAGAAGGACCCGCGGGTAAAAGAAGTCCTCGATGTCTCCATGAAGCTCGAAGGCGTGGCGCGCAACTCCGGAGTCCACGCCGCCGGTGTCGTCATCTCTTCCGTTCCTTTGAAGGAGCTCGTTCCTCTTTACGTCACCAACAAACAGGAAGTCGTCACGCAGTACGACATGGGTGGTGTCGAGAAACTCGGGCTGCTAAAGATGGACTTCCTCGGCCTTACGACGCTGACCATCATTGATGATGCCGTCAAACTCATCGAAAGGCACCGCAGCGAGCGCATCGTCATGGAGGAGATCCCGCTGGACGACCCGCAAACCTACGAGAAGATCTTCTATCAGGGCCTCACCAGCGGCGTCTTCCAGTTCGAATCCGGCGGCATGCAGGACATCCTCCGGCGCTATCAGCCGGACCGTGTCGAAGACCTCTGTGCCCTCAACGCGCTCTATCGCCCCGGTCCCATTCAGGGCGGCATGATCCCCGACTTCATCGATCGTAAGCACGGCCGCAAACCGATCGTGTATGATCTCCCCGAGCTGGAAGAGATCCTCTCCGAGACCTACGGCGTGATCCTCTATCAGGAGCAGGTCATGCAGATCTCGAACAAGCTTGCCGGTTACTCGCTCGGAGACGCCGACATCCTCCGCCGGGCGATGGGTAAGAAGAAAGCCGAGGAAATGGCGCAGCAGCGGGAACGCTTTATCACCGGCGCCACCGAGCGCGGCTTCCCGCCCAAGAAGATCGCCAAGATCTTCGACCTCATGGAGCAATTTGCCGGCTATGGCTTTAATAAGTCGCACTCGGCCGCATACGCTTACCTTGCCTACGTCACTGCTTACCTGAAGGCCCACTACTCTGTCGAGTTCATGTCCGCCTTGCTCACCTCCGAAGCGGGCAACATGGACAAAATCGTGAAGTACATAAACGAGTGCAAGGATATCGGCATTCGTGTACTTCCTCCCGACATAAATCAGAGTGATTTCAATTTCACTCCTGCTGCCGATGCTATCCGCTTCGGACTCGGCGCAGTTAAGAACGTCGGACAAGGCGCCGTAGAGGCCATTGTTGCCGCCCGCCACGAAGGCGGACCCTTCAAAGACATCTACGAATTCTGCGAGCGTGTGAACCTCGGTAACGTGAATCGCCGCGTCATCGAGAGCCTCATCAAAGCGGGAGCGTTCGATTCCGCCGGACCCAATCGCGCTCAGTTGACCGAAGCGCTCGACCGTGCCATTGAATCGGGTATCCGCGTGGCTCGCGATCGTGAGATGGGCCAGCACGGCCTTTTTGGGTTCCTTGAAGAAGAGCAAAAACCGCAGCACACCTTCGCAAGGTTGAACGACTGGACCATGGATCAAAAGCTTGCCGGTGAAAGGGAAGTCCTCGGCATCTACGTCTCCGGTCATCCGCTGGACCGCTTCAAGGACAAGATCGTCGATCTCGCGACCCACTTCACGGACAAACTCGAGGACCTGGAAAAGAACGCTCCCGTTGCGCTCTGCGGCATTTTGACCGGCATCGTCCGCAAGACGAACCGGGAAGGGAAGTATTGGGCAGCTCTGAAGCTCGACGACGGTCGCGGCGTCATCGATGCGATGGTGTTCGCTACTAAGTACGAAGATCTGCTCTTAACCCTCAAAGAGGATGCCGCCGTTTTCGTCCGTGCAAATGTATTACCGGAAGAAGGTGGCCCGCCGAAACTTTCCATTCAGGAAATGGTCTTCCTGGAGGAAGCGCGCGTAGATCTGCCTTCCCTGATCTCCATCCGCGTCTGGTTGAAAGATGAGATGGCCACAGAAAGGGCGAACGCCCTGAACGAACTATTCGCCCGCAAAAGCGGGCCCACCGAGGTGCGGCTGCGCCTCGAAAAACCGCGCGATTTCTCCGTCATCATGGATGTGGACCGTAGGGTTCGTCCCGATCGCGAATTCCGAGCGGAAATCGAAAGAATCTGCGGTCCCGAGTCCATGGAGATCCTTGCACACTGAAATGGCAGACGACCCATCCGAGTCACAGCCTGAATTTGCCCCGCGGCCCACAAATCCCAGCTGGGAACGCGTTCAGCTCGCTCGTCACCCCAAGCGGCCCCAGGCGGCTGACTACATCCGCGGGCTGATCGCCAACTTTCAAGAACTGCATGGCGACCGTTTGTTTGGCGACGACAAGTCAATCCTCGGCGGCATGGGTCTGTTCGACGGCCGCCCTATTATGATCATCGGCCAGCAGAAAGGTCGCGACACGAAGGAAAAACTTTTGCGGAACTTCGGCATGCCGAAGCCGGAAGGCTATCGCAAGGCACTGCGCCTGATGCAGCTCGCGGCAAAGTTTCGCCGTCCCATCCTAACGCTGATCGACACCTCGGGAGCGTACCCCGGCATCGATGCGGAAGAGCGCGGTCAGGCGGAAGCCATCGCCTACAATCTCCGCGAGATGTCGCGCCTCGAGACGCCCATCATCAGTGTTGTTATCGGTGAGGGCGGCAGCGGTGGCGCTCTCGGAATTGGCGTTTCCAACCGCGTCTACATGCTCGAGAATGCTTACTACAGCGTGATCTCCCCCGAGAGCTGTGCCGCCATCATTTATCGTGATTCGGGTAAAGCCCCAGAAGCGGCCGCCGCTTTGAAGCTGACCGCCCCTGATTTGCTCGCAGTCAAGATCATCGATGGCATCATCCCTGAACCCCCGGGCGGCGCTCATCTGGATGCCGAAGCCGCCATCGAAGCCGTTCGCGAAACACTCAGGAAGGCTCTGGATGAACTTTCGGCGTTGCCCGCCACGCAACTGATTGAAGAGCGTTATCAGAAATTTCGTGAGATGGGAAACTTCTTTGTCGAGGCGCCGCTTTGAACCGGGTCGGCATGGTGATCGGCCTGTTTATTGTCATCTTTATAGCGCTGCTTGCCTGGTCGACAATGCACGGACCGCGCTACCGGGTGGAGGTCTGCATGGCTTACGGCGCACGAAAAGCTTGCCGCACCGTTTCCGGTAAGAGCGAAGAGGCCGCCATGCGCGGCGCGGTCAGCAACGCGTGCGCCGATCTCGTTTCGGGCGTTACCGACACGGTCAATTGTGAGCAGTCCCAGCCCCAATCAGTAAAGTGGCTGGAACGCCCGGCTCAATAACGAGCAACTGACGA
>JAFARV010000685.1 GCA_019245255.1 Acidobacteriaceae bacterium
TCGTGGCGTTGTAGGCGTTAAGATAATTGCCCGTACCGAATACACCCGAAAAGCTGACCAGCGGAACAGTCCACTGATCTTCGGGGACAGGCAGATTCACGACTAATGGACTTCCGGATGTCGAGACATCGATAGTCAGGTCGGTATCCTCTTGGTACGATTTCCACGTTTTGCCGGCCGCTTGCAAAAGACCGGTTAAGTGTTGAGTAGTGTCCTGGTTTGTGCCGCCCGGGCTCTCATAAGGATCGTTATCATTCAGCACGCCGAAATTGGTTCCCGCCTCCGCCCATAAGTAATTGGGTTCCGACGGATGAATACTCGGGTTATTTCCGCTTGGAGTAGCGAGAACATTGTGATACGCAGTAGCGTAAGCAACCTGGTCGCTGATGTTCACTAATTGGCCATTAACGAATGCAACAGCAGTTCCGTCAACAAGGCTGTTGATAAACGGAGCATTCGGGTTCTTATAGATCGGCTGAATCCCGCCTGGTACAGTGGCGGGCTGAGTCCAGTTGTGATTTTCGAGTGCTATCACGAACACATGTTTGATATGTTTTCCGGGATCGGCGGCGTTCGCACACCAGGAGCTGATTCCAGCCAGAATCGCCAGTGCCATCCCAGTTCGGAGAAAACGATGCACAGACATACAACCTCCAAATTTCTAAATTTCGGCATTGTTGAAGGCTTCCGATCCTGAGTTGAGCCAGACCGCAACAGCCAACTAGCCACTAGAATGTCTACCAGCCCTATGTTGCTGGATGATGATTCCAGGGAAAATTAAATGCAGAAACCTAATTGAAGGCAAAAAGTAACCGTTTTTAAACAGTCCTCGGGGCGAGACGTTCACGCCGGCATCGAAGTAGTCTTTGCCAGTCTTGTATGGAGAATCGTCGCTACGGAATCGGCCGCGCCATCTCGTACTCAAAAACAGCGGGATCGTTTGGATAGGGTCCGGTTCGCCCGGTTTTGACAAACCCCAATCGCTCGTAGAAGCGCATGGCGGGTTCATTGTTGCTTGTGACCATCAACAGCAGAGTGCGAACATTACGCTGCTGCGCCCATCTGGCAACCTCATCCACCAAAAGCCGGCCCACCCCTTGCCGCCGGTATGCTGGAGCCGTCCACATTGAAATGAGGTGCGTCCGCGTTTCATCGTGCTCGTCCAGTAGTGCGCCCACAATGCCGCAACCGGTATCGCCATCGACTGCCAGAAATCCGGCGCCCCTGTTCCCATTCATTCGCTCTATGCGCGCGAGCCATTCAGAGTCATCAAGCTGCGACTCGCGCGCGTAAGTGGAGCTGAATGCGTACGGGGCATCCTGCAGAGCAAGCAGGCGTACTGCTTTCAACACGGTAATGTTTCGCCGTGTGATGGGCTTAATAGCGATCAATGTCGCCGTCCACGGCTCCCCTCACCTCAATGGGAGCCGAACCAGAAGAACAGGATTGTGCTGGTCCCGTCGGCATAAGCTCCAGAGAGCAAGTCGTTACCGTTGTACATGAAGATCTGCTGGTAGTTCGCAGCATCGTAGTCGACCCAATTATAGGTCTTCGCCGAAAGAGCCATAGCCTCATACATGTAGGTATACGAATAGTCGGCAAGGTCAGGAAGCGCGTTATTAACCGTGGGGCGCTCCATGATCCACTCTGCTTCCGAACCGCCAACCGAAGTACTGCCTTTGGGTGTTGCAATGGATGTGTAAATTCGTTTGGTTACGTTCTCGATGTTAAAGATGCCATCTGGCCCTGACAACTCAGGCAGAAAGAAATTGCCGCCCATTGATACCGTGCAGATGATCTCGTCTCCTGGAGAAACGGGGAAATTGCTGATTACTTGCTCCACTCCCTGCTGCGGAAGAAACTCGGTCCAGGCATAATAGCTGGTGAAATCGAAGCGAATGCCAAAAAAGAGTGTTATATCTGTGATCTCTTGTTCGGTACCTGCCTGCACAAGATCATTGGTGCCATCGCCATCCAAGCCAATCCAGTACGCGGAGTAAGTGTGGTGGTTGGTCTCGTATGTTACATTCGGCACGTTCCATTGCCCGTTGACCGCTACATAGCTTCCTGCTCCGCCGCGCAGCTCGAAACCACTCCAATTTGAAGTTGTTTCATAGTTTGCCGTGGTCCGCGACAGTCGGTGAGTAACCTCCGCATGTGGCGACAGCCGCGCAGGTATGAACGTCGACGGATTCGTGACTGCCTTCAACCATTTGGCGAAAGCCTCCGGAGACTGCTCGGCGTCGGGCCGCTTCGGGTATCCCGCGCTTGCCAGATCTGCGGGAGACAGGCGCAGTGCGTCAGCCTCACTTAATGCGGGCCGCACGGAGCCATTTGAGGCCGGCAGCCGGAATTCTTCAGAGTTGAATCGCTCAGAAAGCGTCGGCATTTCGGCCGTCGGGGAATAACTCGCGTTCAACTCGAGAGGAAACGTCGCGGTCGTCGCGCCGGCCGTGCAATCGAGCGCGAAAACGGCAGTCTTGTCGGATTCCGCCGACGGGCGAACCTGGAACCGTACCGTTCCGTCCTCACCTGCAAAGACCTTCATCGTGTGCTCGGGGTCACTCTGTCCTTCGGCGTGAAGTACGCATGTTGCATTTGGCAAAGTGTTAACGACGATGGGAGAAAAAGTCTTGGGTGCGACGGTTAGTCGCGTGGGTTCTGCAGCTTGGGTAGCGAAAGCACCTGTAAACGCCAGTGTTGCGAAAATTTTGTAAGTACGGCTTGCCATATGGCCTCCTCGCGGCACCCAAGCACGTATGTGACCCTTCGTACGCCGCCACGCGCATCACTACTTACATATCGGTATAGGGCCTGTATGTTCACCTTTGGTTCCATTGAGAACCTTTTGGATAATTGCGGCCGCAGCGAAGGCGCGTTACTGAACGTCTTGGAAAAGACGGCTATCTTCAAGGTACCGTTGCAAAACCGGCGGTTCGGCGTCGGGAAGCAACAGCCACGGTGCGCGGTCCGGGTACAGCCTGATGAGCTGTTGGTTACGGTCGGGACCCAAGTCGTGAACCCATATGGTCTTACTGGCATCCACGTTCGCGGAATTGTGAATCCATTCTGCAAACCGATGTTCCGGCGAGTAACGAACGAACACCAGCTGTTTGCCTGGCTGTTTCTCGAGAGACCGCTCGACCGCAATGCGTCCCTGCGGGTCGCCATAGTTGATGAAATCCCAGGGCGCGAATTCGCGTGCCGCCTCGGCGTACCCCAAAGCATATAAACCGTAAGTAAGTGTGAACTGCAAAGCGCAGAGGATGAGAATGGCGAGTCCACCGGCTCCAAGCTTTTGGGCGCCCACCACGGCAATAAGAATGAACAGGCACGATAGCGCTGCGGCGTAGTGCGGGTAAAAGTAAGGATAGAGGTTCGAACCGAGCGCGAACAGCAGTAACGTAAAGACCACCCAGACCAAACGCCTCTCGTGAAGCCGCCACAAAAAAGCCGCAGCGGCAACATACAGTGGAGCGAATAGGAAGAATCGAAGAAACCGCACCCGAAAGAACAACCGCGCGAAGTACGACTTCACGGTTTCGGGAGCATCTCCGTGTATCACCGCTTCCGCACGGTAGTCGAGTTCTTTTTCCGCATTGAGTCGCTCGTGCGGCACGGCGTTTGGCTGGAACGTGAACGTCGCCGGAATGCCGTACTGATAGCGATAGAGCTGATACGGCAGTATCGTCCAACTTCCGGTGACGCGCTTGTTCTGAAGGAGAATCAGACCGCCCGCCGCAAGCAGGGGAATCGCACAAACAGCCACAGTACGATTCAGGATTGCCCGATCGAGCGAGAAGAATGTCACAGCGCTGACTGCCAGCAGCAAAAACTCGAAGGGTCGAGTGAGCAGCTGCGCGGCCAGACCGATCCCGAGTAACAGCGCGCTGGCAGTGCGGGGAATCTTCGTTAATCTGGGCAGAGATCCGAATACCAGGCAGCCCGCGCTCGCCGAAACGGCGCCACCCCAGTAGCAATTGCTCCAATAACACACGGGTCCGAAGAGCATGATGGCGAGACATGCGCCAACTAGCGCCCAGCCGCAAGTAGTCCAGGCCCGCAGCATCCAATAAACGGATGCGCAAAAGACTCCAATGGAGATGAGTACTCCCGCCCAGGGATGAGCAAAGACCATCCATCCCAACGCCAGCACGAGACCTTGCCCCAGGTTGAACATCGAACTGAAGGTGGGGCGCTGCAAGACGAAGATTTGTTCGAAGAAGTCCGGCAGAGGAAGTTGCGGATTTGCCAGGCGTCCGTGCCTGATTGTGTCCGCCAGCAGTAGATAGCCGAAATCATCCGCCCCGCTGGGCGCGGGCGCCGGGTACCGCGGCAGTATGGCCAGGCGTAACGCGATGGGTGCGATGAAAATTGCGATCGTCCAGATATTCCGGTGATCGGAAATCAGCTTGGGACACGTGAACTCCACGTGAAATCGCCACAACGCCAGTGCGAGAAGCACGCTTACTTCAAGCAGCAGGAAATCCGCCGGTCCGAAGCCAAGCCAATTGGCAGGAGCGAGGAAAGTGCGCACGGGCAAGCTGTATTATTGCGCGTCACCGCCCGCGCTTCGTCCTCAGGTGCGCGGCGTTCGTCGGCAGATCCCGCGCGTTCGTCCGAATCCCGGTGCTCCAGCGTCATCCCTGGTTTATCGTCGAAGATGAGGAGGCGATATGAAGTTCAGAACCTTGATGATGGTTGGCGTCACACTATTGGATGCGGCTTTTTTCGTCGCTGTCCTGCGGGGCCAAAACTCGACCTCAGAATACGTGAGCTTGCGTAAGCAATTCCTGATTGGTCTGTCCGGTGACTCTGCTGCGTTGACGCAGGCGATGAAGGAAGCGGAAGAAGTGCTGGCAAAGAATCCGAAGGCTGCCGAACCGATGGTTCTCCACGGCGCCGGACTTTCTTATCAGGCGGGTGCAGCCTTTCGTGCAGGTGACCTCCAGCAGGGAAGCCAGCTTTTCGATCGCGGTATCAAAGAGATGAATGACGCCGTCTCCCTTCAGCCCAACAATCCGGCAGTACTAATTCCAAGGGGTGCAACTTTCCTGGCTGCTTCTCTTCATATGCCCCAGGGCGACGAGACCACGACGATGCTCAAGCAAGGACTTGATGATTATCTG
>JAFARV010000893.1 GCA_019245255.1 Acidobacteriaceae bacterium
ACCGACACCGCATTACCGCCAGGCGTGTTCATTACAAGTACGCCCGCTTCCGTGGCGGCGGGAAGATCAACGTTATCCACGCCGACGCCGGCTCGCCCGATGATGCGCAATTTCGGCGCGCGCGAAAGTACGTCTTTGTTGACCTTGACCGCGCTCCTCACCAGCAGCGCGTCGCAATTGTTCAGATGCTGCTCATACGTCTTCGGATCGGCAACCACAACGTCCCAACCCGCCTGCGCGCGCAGCAAGTCCACTGCCGCGGGCGCAAGCGGCTCAGCAATCAAAATCTTCATGGTTGGTATGTGTTAACTGACCGCTACCGGTTCAGGCTTCGGCAGCGCGACCGCAGCGTAGGCGTTCTGGACCGCCGCCACACCCTTACCGTACGGAACGGCGCAGCCGTTTGCATTCAAGATGATCTCGAGCTCGGCGACAATTGCGAATAAGTCGTGGAAATCGAAGTATCCGAGGTGCGCCAGCCGGAAGATCTGACCTTTCATCGAGCCCTGCCCGTTGGTGATGATGGCGTTGAAGTGGCTCCGGAACTCCTTAATGATCACGCCGGAATCCATGCCCGCGGGCGGACGAACAGCGGTAACGGACGAGGCAGGGGCACTCGAAAACAGCTCGAGACCAAGCGCCTGCATGGCTTCTCGAGTCGCCTGGGCAAGCAGTTGCGCATTTGCCACCAGCTTGTCCATACCGATGTTCTTGATGTACTTCAGCGCCTCGGCAAACGCGAGCAGCAGAGCGGTATTCGGAGTCCACGCCGACTCGCCGTTCAGCGCGTTCTTTCTTTCCTTCTTCAGGTCGAAGTAGAACCGCGGAGCTTTCGAGCTCTCTGCCAATTGCCACGCCTTGGGACTGATTGTGACGAAGGCCAAGCCGGGGGGAATCATAAACGCTTTCTGTGAGCCGCCGACGACCACATCCAGACCCCATCTGTCAATGTCCAGCGGCATGGTCCCGATTCCCGTAATGGCATCCACAACGAAGATGGCGCCCGTCTTCTTCACTGCTTCGCCCATGCGTTTCACATCGTGCTCAGTGCCGGTAGAGGTTTCAGACGCCTGGACAAAAACGCCTTTGATGTTCTTGTTCTCGTGCAGCGCCTTTTCGACCGCCTCGGGTTGCACGGCCTCGCCGTAAGGCGCGCTCAGCACGGTGGCGCGCATGCCCCAGGCCTTCATGATTTCCACCCAACGCTCGCCGAACTTGCCTGCCGAGCAAACCAGCACTTCGTCACCGGACGTGAAAAAGTTCTGCGTCGCCGCTTCCAAACCGCCCGAACCCGATGCTACAAGCACCAAAACATCACTCGATGTGTTCAGAACTTCTTTAAGGTCCGACAGAATCTGTTTGTAGAGCTTGCGGAAATCTTCGGTCCGATGATGGATGTCCGAGCCCATCATCGCGTGCAACGCAGCAGGGAGAAGAGGCGTCGGACCAGGCGTCAATAGACGTTGTTTTTTGATGTACATGGTGGGAAACAATACGGCCGGAATGCGAGCCAACGGCCGAATCCGGCTCCAATTTGGGGATAACCGTTAAAAATATCAGAATATCAGACGCGATGCCGAAGGTGGCTTTCGAGCATCCACGAGGGGCCGCCCACGCGAGATGTGTTCGCTACCAGAAACGGCTTGCAACCACAACCGCGTTCCCGGGCTCTCCACGGATCACATCTGTGGCAAGCACCAGTTCCAGGTTACGATCCTTCCAACCTTCGGGCGCCAGCGCGTCCAACTTCTTTAACTGAGCAGCGCTCGAGACAAATTCGCCGGCCGCGAGTGTACCGAAGGCAGATAGGCCCGCTATTGCCACGACGGTTTGCCCCGTCCTCGTGTCCGATTCTCTTAGAATCAGCGCATAATCCTTGGTAATGTTCAGGTAGTTAGTGGAGTAGTCAATCGCCCAATCGTGCCTGGAAGGATTTTCGTGGTCGCGAATGACCAGCAATTCGGGCGCAGGGTGTTCGACCGTGAAACGAAGATTCTTAACCACGCCTTCAGACCACTCGTTATTCATAAGACCGATAAGAACCGTAGGATCGGCTCGTAAGTCACTGTAAGTCGCTTGTGACTGCGATTTTATCTCGAACCGTTTCCCTCGGGCCTCAAGGAGGCCGGAGATTCG
>JAFARV010000943.1 GCA_019245255.1 Acidobacteriaceae bacterium
CGCCGGAAACGACCAGGAGCCGTGATACACCTCGTTGAAGTCCGTGACGGTTCCGCGAAAGACGCGATCGTAGAGATTCCCGGCCGCGCCGCCCAAAATCAGCGATAAAGCCAGCCGGGTCAAAACAGACGTGAATGTGCTGCCCCGTCTCCACAAAGCGGAAGCGACAAACAACAGCACGAGTGCCGAAACTCCGATTAGGACGGCGCTGCGAAGCAGCGTGTTGCCATCAGCAAGCATTCCAAACGCCGCCCCCGGGTTCTCGGTATGGATGATGCGAAGCCAGCCCGGAACGACAGGAATGGTTTCGAACGCCCCCATACTATGTCGGATGACCAGCTTCGACCATCGGTCGCCAAGTATAACCGCAGCGCTGATCGCGAAAGGGGCAACCCGCTCCCGAATTGAGTGTTGCTGCTTCACGCTACTCAAGAAAATCGGGCAGGACCTTCGCGCAGGCAGCACAAACGGACGGGAAATCCGGATTCTGCCCCACGTCCGTCGTGTACTTCCAGCAGCGTTCGCACTTCTCGCCTCGAGCCCGGTCCACGCGCGCCGAGACACCTTCAGAGCCGCACCTTTCGAGCTCCACTTGCGACACAATGAACCAGCCTGGTAATTCGGCCGCGTGCCTGCTCAGAAGAGCGAACGTATTGCCGCCGGCTGTTAAGTGCACGGAGGCTTCGAGCGAGGATCCGATCATCTTGTCATCACGCGCCTGATCGAGCGCTTTGAGGACTACATCGCGTATTGGAACAAGCCGATTCCAATCCGCTGCCCTATCGCGCTGCTCCGCGGTGATGCCTTCGGTGAGCATGGATGCTTGAGGGAACAGTGTCAGATGCACGCTGGCTGCACCACCCTCCTCTTGTCGCGTGTGACGCCAGATTTCCTCGCACGTGTATGACAGGACGGGTGCGAGCAGCCGGACCAAAGCCGAATTCAGCCGATAGAGCGCAGTTTGCGCGCTGCGCCTTTGAAGCGATCGCGGGCCGGCGGTGTACAGCGTATCTTTTGAAACGTCGAAATAGACGGCGCTGAGATCCGTGGCAATGAAGTCGTACACGGCGCGATAAACCTTGTGAAACGCATACTCGTCATACCAAGCCCGGCATCGATCGATAACGGTTTCGGCTTGCGTCAAAATCCAGGTATCGACCGGTAGAAGATCATTCCCCGGAAGAGAATCGCGGCGAGAATCGAAATCGCCGAGATTTCCGAGCATGTAGCGGAAGGTGTTTCTGAATTTGCGATACGCATCCGACAACTGCTTCAATATGGGATCCGAGAGCCGGACATCTTCCATGAAGTCGACCGAAGCGACCCAGAGACGAAGTAAGTCGGCACCATATTGCTTCAGGATCTCCTGCGGTTCGATGGTGTTTCCGAGCGATTTCGACATCGCGCGGCCTTCCGCATCGAGCGTCCAGCCATGCGTCGCCGATTCGTGATAAGGCGAACCGCCCTTCAGTCCCACACCAACCAGCAGCGAACTCTGAAACCAACCGCGATATTGGTCGCCACCCTCCAGATACATGTCTGATGGCCAGCGCAGGCCGTTTCTCTCGGTCAGGACGGCCAAGTTGCTCGCGCCCGAATCAAACCAGACATCCAGGATGTCCGTTTCCTTGCGAAACGATGTGCCGCCACATCGGGCGCATACACAACCCGGGCCCATCAGTTCTTCGACTGTCTTCGAATACCAAACGTCGGCCGTCTGCTGACGGAACTGCGCGACTACACCCTCGAGAACGTGCTTGTCTGTGAATGGCTCCGCGCAAGCTTCGCAATAAAAGACAGTAATCGGCACGCCCCACACGCGCTGGCGGGAGACGCACCAGTCGGGCCGCATCGCGACCATGTTCGAAATGCGTTCCTCGCCCCATTCAGGGTGCCACTTGACGTTTTGAATGGCTTCCAGAGCACGCGTCCGCAGTTCGTTGCGATCCATGCCGATGAACCATTGCTCGGTTGCGCGAAAGATCACAGGGTTGTGGCAGCGCCAGCAATGCGGATAGCTATGATCCACCTTTTCGTGCTGAAGCAGCGCCCCGTCTTTCTCGAGCAGCTTCACCACAATCGGGTTCGCTTCCCAGATGGTGTGCCCGATTAGCGATTCCGGTAGTTCACCTGCGGCGCCGTCGGCGCGGAACATGCGACCCCCGGCATCTACCGGACAGTAGACAGGCAGACCGTAGCGTTGGCCAACAACGAAATCCTCCTGGCCATGACCCGGCGCGGTGTGTACTGCGCCCGTACCGGCATCGAGCGTAACGTGGTCGCCCAGCAATCCGATGGAATCGCGTTCGATGAAAGGATGACGGAACACGGCATTTTCGAGAGCCGTTCCGGGAAAGCGGGCAATGACGGTCTGGTCCCATCCAAAGCGCTCGGCGAGTTGGGGGAGTAAGCCTTCGGCGACAATAATCACTCCGTGCAATGGCGTGTCAACTGCGACGTACTGAAACTTCGGGTTGAACGCAATCCCAAGATTCGCCGGAATGGTCCAGGGTGTGGTGGTCCAGATTAGGCAATAAACGCTTTTCCCCGACAGTGCGGGCGAGGCCAATGCGGGATCTATCGCGGCCGGATCGCTGACCAGCTTGAAGCGCACGTAGATGGAGGGACTAGAGTGGTTCTCATACTCCACTTCGGCTTCGGCGAGCGCGGTCCGATCTTTTGTGCACCAGTGCACCGGCTTTAAGCCCTTATAAACGTAGCCGCTGTGGAGGAAGTCTACGAAAGCCTGAGCGATGACGGCTTCGTACTCGGGGCTCATCGTCATGTACGGATCTTCCCAACGGCCGAGGATTCCGAGCCGTTTGAACTCGGTGCGATGAAGGTTGACGAACTTATCGGCGTAGGCACGGCACTCGGCACGGATCTGAGCAACGCTCATGGCCGCTTTTCGCTTCCCGAGTTCCTGATCAACCTTGAACTCGATGGGCAACCCGTGGCAATCCCAACCAGGTACATATGGCGCGTCGAAACCCGCCATGGTCTTTGACTTCACGATGAAGTCTTTCAAAATTTTGTTGAACGCGGTACCGAGGTGGATGTTCCCGTTCGCATAGGGCGGGCCGTCATGCAAAATGTATTGCGAAGCCCCTTGGCGCGCCTCCCGAATGCGATGGTACAGGCCCGTAGTTTCCCATTCCGCGAGCGTCTGCGGCTCGGTTGTGGGCAGGTTCGCCTTCATCGAGAACGATGTTTTGGGCAGGTTGACCGTTTTCTTCAGGTCAACATCGGAAACGTTCATGGAATAACTTCATCGTAGCGAACGATCGAGCTTTGGCCGTCGAAAGGCGCGGTTTCAGCGTTGCAACAAGCAGTGTACGAGGCGACGTCCCCGCTACTGAACTTCAGCCACCCACGACCCGTAAGCGGGCAGATTCACCTTAGACAGGTCCGTGTCACCCGGCGCATTCGCAAAGGACGCGAGCAACAGTTTTCCGTTTTTACCGTTGACTCCAGACTTCGAGAGATCGTAGCTTACGGTCTGCCTGGACGAGGTGAAATTCAGCGCAACAATGACAGCCTTACCGTCGTTCGTCTTCCTCAAGTAGGACAATACGTTTTCGTTGCCGCTCTCGATCGAAACGAAGTCACCATCTCGCAGCTGCTGGTTATCTTTGCGCAACCGGATCAGCTTCTTGTAGTAGTTCAGGAGCGAGTTTGGGTCCTTCTCTTCATCCGCGACATTTACAGTTTTGTAATCCGGCGCAATTGGGAGCCAGGTCTTGCCCGCTTCGCTGAACCCGCCACCTTTTTCCGCATTCCACTGCATCGGAGTCCTTTCGCCATCGCGGCCTTTCTCCTTTGGCCAGCCCGTCTTGCCGATCGGATCCTGCACATCCTCCTTGCGCTTCGGGTTGTTATTCACCATCCCGAGTTCTTCGCCATAGTAGATCAAAGCAGCGTCTCTTGGCGTCAGCAGGAGCGTCGCTAACAGACGTGCGATCTCACCATTGTGCTTTCCATCCCCGAATCGATTCAGGCTGCGTGGGTTGTCGTGATTTTCAAACACGAATAGCGGGACGTTGCCACCGATTTTCGTTTCCGCATCTTCAAGCTTGCTTCGCACTTCATCGGTCGATAGCTTTTTGATCGCAAAACCTAGCTGCGTATCCATCGGCAACTGCAGCTCATCGTCATTGCGGCCATACATTTTTGCAAGCTCGCCGACATTTGGCAGGTAAGTCTCGCCGATGAGAACGGCATCCTTTTCGTTCGCAACTGTACGAAGCTGCCGTAATATGTCGTGGACTTCCGGCAAGTTGTCGGTGTAAATACGTGAGATGTTTCGCTCCCCATACGCGTCCATGCCGGCCAGGTATGGCTCGTCCTTCAGCCCGACATCTTCGAACAGGCTAGTGATCGCGTCCAGCCTGAATCCCGCAACCCCCTTATTGGTCCAGAAGCGCACAACGTTGAACATGGCGTCTTTCACCTGGTCGTTGCGCCAATTCAGATCCGGTTGCTGCTTGTAGAAGGCGTGGTAGTAGTATTGGTCGCGCGCTTTGACATATTCCCAGGCAGAGTGTCCGAAGATCGATTGCCAGTTATTCGGCGGGTTATTGGGAGCCGCCCCACCCTGTTTGCCGTCGTGCCATATATACCAGTCGGCTTTTGGATTGGTACGCGATGACTCGGATTCGATAAACCAGGGATGTTTGTCCGAGGTGTGATTGAGCACTAAATCACAGATGACTCGGATACCGCGCTCTTTAGCTTGCGTC
>JAFARV010001040.1 GCA_019245255.1 Acidobacteriaceae bacterium
CAACGGCCGCTACGAGCAGACCAGTAACCAGAATGTAGGCCATCATCTGCCGGTAAAAGAACAACTGCATGGCATGGAAGAGCGCCTCACCGACTCCTCCTGCGCCGATAATGCCGACCACGGTGGCGGCACGCACATTCCATTCCAACCGGAACAGCGTATGAACAGCGAGAGTTGGTAACGCCATCGGCAGAAATGCGAAGACCGCGGTAGAGATGCGCGATGCCCCGGTAGCGGAAATGGCGCGAACCGGTTCGGGAGCGATGTTTTCGAAGGACTCCGCAAAGAGGCGGCCGAGGGAACCGGTACTGTGTAAGCCCAATGCGGCGATTCCCGCGGGAGGCCCGAGAATACTGGCTGTGACCAGGATCAATCCCCAGACAACCTCTGGAATAGCACGCAAGCCCTCCAGTAGACGGCGTGCCGCAATGGAAAGCCACACGGGTGCAAGATTACGGGTGGCGCACAGAGACACCGGCACGGCGCCGAGGACCGCGAACAAAGTTCCGCCAAACGCGATTTCAAGCGTCTGAAATATTAGGGCAGGCAATTGGCGCAAGGCATCGGCCGATAGAGTTGGCGGCGTCATCTTTGCATAAGCTTGCATTGAGTGCTGGAATGCGATCATTCCCGGCCAGTTGTAAACAAGAGCGATTGCCATTAACGGAACGGCGATTGCAAGCAGCGCTGGTTTCTTTTTTACGTATTGCGCGGCCTGGTCCAGTACTGCGATGAGGGCAATCAGCATCAGGATCAGCGTGAAGGTCCGCCGATAATCCAACTCGTCAATGGTGCCGATCAGTTCCACTCCTAATCCGCCACCGCCAACGGCACCTACGATGACGGCGGCGCGCACTGCGCTCTCAAATTCGAAAGCTCCGTAACTAACCAGATCGCTTTGCCGCAGCGGTAGCAGTCCAAACAGCGCGACAGCAATGCGAGTGGCGCCGGTTGCCTCAAGAGCTTGTACCGGACCGCGTGGGGCGCCCCGCAGAAGGTCGGTGTAGATTTTGCCAATAGCTGCTCCGTAAAAGATCGCGATTGCGATCATGCCCGGTCCAGGGCCGACACCGAACATGACGACACACAGCAGAGCGAGAACGATATCTGGAAAGGAGCGGACGACCACCAGTGTGCTGTAAAGAAACCTCCCCGCCGGTAGTCGCGAACCGGCCCAAAGGCCAACCGTGAGACCTGCGGCAGTGGCGAGGAGCATGCCCGCAGCAGCGATCTCGATGGTTTGGAGGATTGCGGGAAACTCGGCGCGCAGGTAGTGGAGCGACAGATCAGGCGGGAAGAATTGACGCAGAAAATGCAGGGCCGGAGTCACAGGTTTGCGCCCAATATCAATGTGGCAGGAGCAGTCTCGACTAGCTGACCCCCATGTATCGCGATGATACGGCTGAAATAGCGCTCCGCAAGTTCGGGCTGATGGAGGGAACAGATCAACGTGACGTGCGTTTCTTCTGCCAAAACGCTTAGCAACGCGAGGATCTGTTCGCTGGTTCTGGGGTCGAGCGAAGCTACGGGTTCGTCGGCAAGCAACAAAACAGGCTTCTGCACCAGTGCGCGGGCAATGGCGACACGCTGGTGCTCACCGCCCGACAGAGTCGAGGTGCGGGCACGCAGCTTGTGTTCGAGTCCGACATGCCGAAGCGCTTCGCGGGCCAGTTCCAGCTCTTCTTTGAGAGGCCAGGCCAGGAACCGCATGGCACGGAAGAAAGACCAGCGTCCCAGCGCTCCCGCCATGACGTTCTGGTGAACGGAAAGGCCGTCGATCAGATCGTGCCTTTGCGAAATCAAACCGATCTGGCTGCGCAGACCACGAAGCGCACGACGGCGAGCTTTCGTGACCTCGACTCCGTTCACGCGCACGCTGCCTGAGGTCACAGGAGTGAATCCATTGATGGCTCGCATGAGACTGGTTTTTCCCGAACCGCTTGGACCCAGGATCGCGATTCGCTCAGAACGACTGGCGGTCAGCGACACACGGTCGAGAACCCTGTGGCTGCCGTACCGGACTTCGAGATCGCGAATCTCGAGAAGCGAGCTCACAGCATATTCAGCTCAGCAGCGATGCTTCGAATATCGGCGTACTCAGCATCGCTAGCCCGCTGAAAGTCTTTTCCTCGAAGAATAGCCAGGATTGCGTCATCTTTTCCCTCCCTCAGGGAGAGAAATGAATTGGCGAAGCTCTCGCGGCGTTTTGCATCGATGTCCTTGCGAGCCACCCACACATAGTCGACGAATGGATGGGACGTATAGAGGATACGGATTCTACCCGCATCTACCTTCCCGTCCGTCGTCATGGCTTTATAGACCGTTTCATCGAGAGCCCCTGCGTCTACTGCTCCGGCTTCGACCGCCTTCAGAGTGGCGGCATGGCTGCCGCTGTACCGAAACTTCAAATCACGGTCAACGTCTACGCCAGCCTTTCGCAATTCCTGGTAGGGGATCAGATGGCCGCTGGTGGAATTGATGTCCCCAAACGCGAATCGCTTGCCTTTCAGATCCGAAAGCTGCTTGAAGGGCGCGCCCGACTGTGTCACGAAGACGGAATGGAAGTGCTTATCGGCCTCGCGCTGAACCAGCGGGATCACGCCGTAACTCTGATGCGCCTTGACATATGTGAGCGCACCGAGATAGGCGAAATCCAATGAGCTGTTGCCCAGCCCTTCTACGGTCGCGTTGTAGCTGGTCGGGATGATAAGGTTGACCGGAATACCGAGCGATTTCGAAAGATAGTCGCGCAAAGGCGCTTTTTCTTCAAGAGAGACCTGCGTTGCACCGGCATCAGGAATCATGCCGACGCTGACACCGCTCGCTGCCGAGAGGCGGAAAGCGGCTGCCGCGGCTGAGCCGAGGACGCCATTCAGAAAGGTACGACGCGCGTAGCTGGCTGGCATATTAGGACAATCTCTACTATACCGATTGATATTAAGAGAAACTTGTTCTCTGTTAGGTGTCTTAGTTGGTTACCAGCCTGAATCCGACATGCGAAGCACCGGTTGAGGGATCTCCTTTGCCCCTGCCGCCGGGTCGATAACGAGAGCAATACTGATCCGTGCAGAGGAATGAGCCCCCTTTTTGTACGCGTTTCGGTACGCCCGGCTCGGACGGATCGTAACTATTGGCGGGTCCCTGGGGATTACGTGCGATACCGCCTTCAGCGGCAAGGGTCTGGTAGTAGTCGGGACGATACCAATCAGAGACCCATTGCCACACGTTTCCGCTCATGTCGCAGAGCCCGTAACTGTTCACCGGGAATGAGCAGACAGGAGCAAGCCCTGTGAAGCCATCCTCGGCAGTGTTCTTATCCGGGAAATGGCCCTGAAATGTATTGGCCATGTGCTTTCCACCGGGCACCGGGTCATCGCCCCAGACATATGTCTTGCGGTCGAGCCCGCCGCGCGCCGCGAACTCCCACTCGGCTTCCGTGGGTAGCCGCTTTCCTGCCCACTTGGCATACGCGACGGCATCGTCGTACGCGATCTCAACAACGGGTTTATTTTCGGCGCCTTGAATATCGCTGCCGGGCCCTTGCGGATGTCGCCAATTTGCGCCCGGCTGCCAGCGCCACCAATTCAACAGATTATTCAGCGAAACGGGACCCGCGGGAGCTGTAAACACCGGCGCTCCGGCTTTCAGCATGTCGGGCGACGCTCCCGGATATTGCGCGGGATCAAGCGAACGCTCGGCGACTGTGACGTAGCCGGTTGCTTTGACAAATTCGGCGAACTGCGCGTTAGTAACTGTGGCCTTGTCCATCCAAAAGCCGTCGACATAGACCTTGTGAGTGGGCTTCGCGTCTGGGAAGTTCGCGTCGTCACTGCCCATCCAGAACTCTCCGCCTTTGATCCAGACCATGCCTTTGCGCGACTGGCCCGTGGCGGAGGTGGCGTCGAGCGCCACCTCTTTGATATGAACCGCATTTCGTAAAGCCGAAACCGGAACCTCGGTGAGGCAACGCTCACCGGCTGCTTGCGTGCCGCTCTGTCCTGCTCGCAGCGCCGGAGTACAACCACGCGCGAGAACTGCCGCCAACAGCGTGCTTGAAACGAGTACTCGATGATGCATGCTTGGCCTCTATCTCGGATGACATCTCCGTCCGAAATTAGCTTGAATGACGTTCAGATCCGCGCTGCCGGTCTGGCCGCTGTAAACATCCGCGCCGGTCGATGGGTCAATTGTCGGGAAGTTATACCAGCTACTCCCTTTTCCGTCGAATGTCTGCCAGTTCGCAATGTCGGTCGAGTCTACGATGCCATCGCTGTTGCCATCGCCCGGGCAAGCAGCCTCAGAGGTCAAGATGTCGTTCAGTTGGGTTTTCAAAGTAAGGAATGCGGTCGCCTCTTCCTTGGATAAACCGGTTACGGGATTGGCTTGATTTGTAATGAGGTCCGTTTTTTCGAAATCGATCTTCGGAACCGGAACGGCCTCATTGATTCTGAAGAGCTGATATTGGGTTGAGGTGCCTTGGGCCGTACCGTTGACGCACTTTTCGTTCGTGAGCTGAATCAGTTTGAAGTTATCGTTCCGCACCGCAGCTTGGGCGAGCGGGAGTATCTCAAAGTTGCCTATACCGGGGGCTTGAGTCAAAGCACAACACGATGCGTATCCTCCTTGTCCATTAACAGGTCCGTACCAAACGCCGCCTTCCTGCGTGCAAAGCGCTGGTTGCGGGAAGAGCTGAACACAGGTGTTCACAAGATAGGGTGATTGTTTGGGGATTCGGATCAGGCAAGGACCTGGCCTTTCGGTCGCCGAAATATTGATGCCTCCCTGAGTAAAGTTGTATTCGCGAAGGCTCTCCTGAGCGGGATTCGTCAGGTACGGCAACATGGAAACGGAATCGACCCGCCGTGCCGGAGGAACGTAATCGCGAACGTTGAGGCCGGCCATTTCGCCGAATAACTGGAAGAGATCCGCGACGTTCACCATGCTGTCCACATCACGGTCCGGACTGTTCACAAGCGGGCCCGCGACGATTAGAGGAACCCAAACGCCTGTCTGATTGACATAACCTTTGGCATGCGTGATATCGAACGGAGGCTTCACGCTCGGCGCATAAGTGCCGTTGTCGCCAATGATGACGACCATCGTATTGGAACGCGAGGGATCATAATGCACTTGCCCGTTCTGATCCCGCGTAGCAACACCGGCTCCTAATAATAGATGGCCGATTTCGGTATCCAGGCCTTCAAGCATCTGATCGCTCAGCCTCCGTGTATCCGGTGTGGATCCGTCGCACGGGATACCGCTAATGTCGGGCGAACCGGGGGTCAGCTTTTGCGGCGCCTGCTGATAGGGTGCGTGAATTGAGGAATAGGCGACCGTTACCATCCATGGGTTATCGCCGGTTTGCTTTTTGATCCAGTCAATTGCGGAGCTGGTCTCCTCTATTGGCGAATAGGTCCGG
Organism: Acidobacteriaceae bacterium; assembly: GCA_019245255.1. Taxonomy (GTDB): domain Bacteria; phylum Acidobacteriota; class Terriglobia; order Bryobacterales; family Bryobacteraceae; genus Bog-105. The sequence continues at coordinate 5,420 of JAFARV010001040.1, forward strand.
CCGCGGGGGTCTGTCAGTGGATAGCTGATCTTGGTGCCTGTTTTCAGATCGTTCTCAACTAACTGCCACACGTAGTACCCGTTTTGCAGATTGAAGTTCACATTAGAAGGCGGATTCGTTCGACAGGACTCACCGGGTACAAAAACCCCGCCCCTTTCGAGACAATGGCGGCCAGGCGTCGATATCGTCAGTGTCTGGCTCATCTGCGTGCAGCCGTGGCCTTCAGGGAAATAGCAGGCGCCGGAATCAGCACCGTTGTTGTTATCTGTTTTGCTATTCGGAACAAATCCACAGGAATATGGCCCCTTAGGGAGGTTGGGGTTGGTATCATCGGTAACGAGAATGCCGCCCGCCGTTGTGTCGATAGGATGCGGTGCTCCCTCCAGGAAACCGTGAAAAAAGTCAAATCCCAGTGAATTCGGCGTGCCTATGTCGAACGGATTGTTCGTCGGTCCAGCTAAGTGGAACTTACCGAACAGAGCGCTAGTATAGTTCGCGTTTTTCAGAATCTTTGGAGTAGTAACCTCATACGGAGACACCTGAGAATTCGCCAGATCCGTCGAAAGAATCGCATTGTAGATGTT
>JAFARV010000089.1 GCA_019245255.1 Acidobacteriaceae bacterium
GAGAGCGGGCTTCGTAACCGCTGTGTTGTTCATCTTTTTCCGCTTCAGCTATGCGCACGAGTTTGTAGCGGCTAAGTTTCAGACCAACACTCACGTCATCATCATTCTGGGCGCCTTGTCCTATTTCTGCTGGCTTTTCTCCGGGCACGCGTTAAGAGCTTTCCGGGAAAAATCGTCGTGGCTCTGGTGTGGTTTTCTGGCCGGCATGTCAGTGGCGACGCTCACGAGTTTCTGGAAGGGCGGGTCGTTTCCGATCTGGTTCGACTACCTCGAAACAGTGTTTCCGGTTGTTTTGATGCTGCCGGCCTTGGCGATCACGCGCAGCCAGATCATCAAAATGGTGTGGGCGATCGGTATTGGATGCATTGCAACAGTGCTGCTCGGTTTCGGCGACACGTTCCAGGCCGGAAGACAGGGGCTGGACGCCGCCGGTAGTGACATTCAGGATCCGAACGATTTTGCGGCGCAGTTGGTTCTGATGTTGCCGGCATTGGCCTTCGTTACGCTGCACCCGCGGCGGCCGATCGTCGTAAAGTTGCTTGGCATTGGCTTCATCGGTCTGGCGCTAAAGCAAATCCTCAGTTCCGGATCGAGGGGAGCATTGGTGGCGATCGGAATGGGCGTTCTGTACGTCTTGCTGACGGGCACACAGAAGGTCCGGCTTGGGATTCTGATCGGCGTGCCGGCCATTGCGCTGGCGGCAATCCCTTTTGTCCCCAAGGAATCCCTCAGCCGGTTGGAGACGCTGTTCTCGTCGACGGCGGCGGCCAATAATGGCGATGCCACCGAATCCAGTCAGGCGCGCATAGCGCTGCTGCAGGAGAGCTGGAAGGCGACATTGCAGCATCCGCTGGCGGGAGTGGGACCCGGTGTCTTCATGGACTATCAAGCCAAAGAAGCTGGCAATAACGGGCAGCGCGGACTTTGGCACGTGACGCATAACGCCTACACGCAGGTATCGAGCGAGTGCGGCATTCCGGCTTTCTTGTGTTATGTGGGGGCGATAGTCCTGACGTTCGTGTCGCTGAGGAAGTGCGTGAAGGCACGCGACCCGGAACTGGCGACGATAGCACACGTCATCTCGGTGATGATGATCGCCTATGGAACCTGCATTCTGTTCCTATCCCAGGCATACACGGTCCATATGCTCGCGCTGAGTGCGTTGACCGTATCACTGAAGTTGCGGCTGATGGCGGATGGCACGCTGGCGCCGGAACATACCGCTACGCTTGCGGCCCCTGCGCCCGAGGCGGTTCCGGCGTAGGTTGTGAGCGCTGTATCCAGTTCTGTCCCGGCCCAAGCTGAGGACACGCACAACCAGTCGCGGGCGGTTCCTGTTTTGTTGGTCGTGAGGGAACTTGGTTTAGGTGGAATAGAACGCGACGTCACAAAGCTTGCGCTTGGGTTTGACCGGTCTCGATACTTACCGTACGTTGCCACCTATAAGCTGGAAGGTCCGCGATATGAGGAACTTCGAGATGCAGGTATTCCAATACTGCATCTCGATTTTCCCTCGTTGATTTCAGGAAGGGCAGTCGCCGCAGCCTGGCAGTTTGCTTCGTTTATTCGGGAACATGAGATTGAGATTGTTCACGCGTTTGACCCGAGCTCGGTTTTCGCGGTGCCGCTCGCGCGAGTGTTGCGCGTTCCGATCGTATTATCCAGCCAACTCGGGCATCGTGAATTGCATGACGATCGGACCCGAAAACAGCTAAAACTGGTTGACCGGTTATCGGATGTAGTGGTCGTAAACTGCGAGGCTCTGCGCAAGCATCTGAGCTCCGGTCACAGGGTGCCGCTGTCAAAGATTGAGCTCTGTTATAACGGGGTTGATACTGCGGAGTTCCATCCGCGCGAGCGGAGTCGTATCGATATCGTCCAAGGTGCTCCCCTGGTGGTCGGGACGGTATGCGTGCTGCGTGCGGAGAAGAATCTCGATCTGCTGGTTTCGGCGTTCGCGCGGCTGCGGAAACTAGTGCCGGGCTCAAAGCTGCTCATCGTGGGCAACGGGCCAGAACGGGAGCGGCTCTTACAACTGCGGCGCCACCTGAATCTTGAAGACGACTGCATTCTGATGCCTGCGATCGCGCGGGTGGCACCGGTGGTGCGCAGCATGGATATTTTCGTGTCTTGCTCGCGCAGCGAAGCATTCTCGAATGCAATTCTCGAAGCCATGGCATGCGGATGCGCGCTGATTGGATCGCGCGTCGGCGGCACGCCAGAGCTTCTCGGCGAGGACGAGCGCGGACTGCTGTTCACTTCGGGGTGTGAGGAGGATCTTGCGAAGAGCCTTGAGAGGTTGATTTCGAGTCCTCAGTTGCGGAGTTCGCTTGGGAGCCGGGCCGCGGAGTTCGCGCGTTTGAAGCTCGGGATCGGCAGAAATGTCGAGCGAACGATGGAGATATACGACAGCTTGCGTGAGCGGAAGCGGCGCAGCCGATGAGTAGAGTTTGATGACCAGTTTCGAACCACCGTTTGCCATTGCCGTTGTCGCTGGCGCCAGACCCAACTTCATGAAGGTTGCTCCCCTCATGCAAGCGTTTGTGAGCGATTCCGATTTTCGCCCGATTCTCATCCATACCGGCCAGCACTATGACGAAAACATGTCGGGCCGGTTTTTTCGTGAACTCGGGATTGCCGCGCCCGATCATCATCTGAACGTAGGCCCCGGTTCGCACGCGGCGCAGACGGCCGAAATCATGAAGCGGCTCGAGCCGATCTTCCTGTCCGAAAAGCTACACGCCGTTCTGGTTGTTGGAGACGTGAACTCTACCATGGCCGGAGCGCTGGTTGCCTCAAAGCTGGGGATTAAGGTGATTCACGCCGAAGCGGGGCTGCGCAGCTTCGACCGGAGCATGCCGGAAGAGATAAACCGTGTGGTGACAGATGCCGTAACGGACCTGTTTCTTGTTACGGAAGACAGCGGACGCAGGAATCTGCTGCGCGAGGGGGCGGACGCCGAGAAAATCGTGCTGGTGGGTAACCTCATGATCGACTCACTACGTCGGAATTTGGAGCAGGCATTGGCGTCGGATGTGAAACAGCGGCTCGGAATTGAAGGGCAGCGGTTCGGGCTGGTGACACTGCACAGACCGGCGAATGTTGACGACACCGTGCAGTTATCTGGAATCGTATCCGCGCTCACAGAAATTGCACGAGCGCTGCCGCTCTACTGGCCCATGCACCCGCGAACTCGAGCACGAATTCAGGCTGGCACCTTGACACTACCCGAGGCGATTCACGCGCTCGAGCCGCTCGGCTATTTCGATTTTTTGTGCATGCAGGCGGGCGCGGATCTGATTCTGACGGATTCCGGCGGGGTTCAGGAGGAATCCACAGTGCTGGGTGTTCCTTGCCTGACATTGCGGAATAACACGGAACGTCCGGTCACGGTTGAATGTGGTACCAATCGGCTGGCCGGGACGACGACCGAATCGATTCTCGAAGCCTGGCATCAGTCCCGAAACTCCCCAAAGCAAGGCAGAACACCGCCGCTGTGGGATGGCCGGGCGGGCGTGCGTTCTGCCGCGGCGATTAAGCAATTTCTCGAGGCAGGAACTCCCGTTTCGGCATGAAGGACCGCCGTGTCCTCATGTTTGCGTACCACTTTCCACCGGAAAACAGCGTTGGAGGCGCGCGCCCGTTCCGCTTCTACAAGTACCTCGGCAGGCTTGGCTACAAATGCCGCGTGATCACAGCTGCCGATGTGAGTTCGCGTCCCGACCTGGATGCGGAATGTATTCCCGACCCGTTCGTTGGCACGGAGGGCCAGGACCTTGGATTTCAAGTGGAGCGTGCGATTCGGAAGGCACTGCTACCGGGAGTTACCGGCGTGCAGTGGGCGATGCACGCGTATGAGAGCGGGCTGCGATTTGTGAAGACGCACGCGGACGATGAAGTCACGATCTTCTCCAGCTTTCCGCCCCTAGGCGTTCATATTGCCGCGCATCGGTTGGTCCGGACGACGGGCCTGCCGTGGATTGCAGACTACCGCGATCCGCTCGGCGATAATCCCATCAACGACCGGCTGGGAAGACATACGCGTCTGACATACAGCTGGCTGGAGCGCGTCTTTATGGACTCCGCCGCACGTACCGTGGCAAATACCGATGAAGCCGAGGCCGTTCTTAAGAGGAAGTTTGCATCAGACGACAGCAAAATTCACCTAATCTGGAACGGCTTTGATCCCGAGGAGCGTCTGAGCGCGGCGCCTGTCGCAGAGGGCTCGCGTAAACTCCTGACACACATAGGCGAGCTGTATCAGGGCCGCACGGCTGCGCCGATACTTGAATCCCTCGAACGCTTGTTCGCGACTGGCACAGTTTCCAGCTCTTGCATCCAGGTCTGTTTGGTTGGCGGGGTTGAGCCGACGTGTCTGCCGCCTCCTGAGTTCGTGCAACGGGCTGAAACCGCGGGTTGGCTCTCGGTCACGCCTTATGCGATCCCGAAATGCGAAGCGCAGGGTTTAGCTCAACGATCGGAGGGACTCCTGCTGGTACAGCCGCAGTCGGCGATTCAGGTTCCGGGGAAGCTGTTCGAGTATCTCCAAATTGGCCGCCCGATTCTTGCGTTCGTGCCGCGGCGATCAGCAATTGAGCGGCTGCTTTCAAAGACCGGAGTCCCGTTTCACTGCGTTTATCCGGATATGGGCGCGGAGGCTTTTGATGAGACCGTGCTCAACTTCCTCAGTTTGCGTTCCGATCCAGTTCCGCCGGGCGCGTGGTTCGAGGAGAGCTTCAATGCGGTGTCACAGGCGGAAGAACTTGCAGACCTGATCGAACAGTGCTGGCGAGACCGCCGGTAGTGTTCGTTCGCGCTCTCATTTTGTTCCGTGCTGGGCTTGCCGTGATTGGGGGATTGCTGCTGGTCGTCACTTTCACGCCGGTCGTCAAATGGGCGGCATCATCGCTTCAGCAGGATTGGTACGACGGCGACGCGGGAGCTTTAATTGTGCTCGGCGGGTCGATGCTTCTGCCGGGTACCGGTCCGGACGCCACGATGGGGCAGGATACTTACTTACGATGCGTTTATGCCGCCTGGGCGTGCACATCGCACCATTACAAGTATGTGGTTGTGACCGGTAGCGAGGGTCTCGCGCAGGCGATGGCGCATTTTCTCGTCGATCACGGAGTACCGGCGGACAAGATCCTACAAGAGACGGCGGCGACATCCACCTCCGAGAACGCGGCTTTCTCGAAAAAGATCCTCAACCAAGTCTATGCCGAATCGCGTCTGCCGCCAATCGTGGTGCTGACGAGTGACTACCATTCGTGGAGGGCTCTGCGCACGTTTCGACGCGCTGGTTTTCAAGCCTACGTGATTGCAGTGCCGGACGTGATCAAGCGATCGAGCCAGTTCTCTTACCGATGGGCGGGGTTCATTACGCTCGTGAACGAGAGCGGAAAGATAGCATATTATTGTTTGTCAGGTAAGTTGTAGACCTTGTCCGATCTAACACGAGACAAAGCAAAAATCCTAACGCGAGGTGAGCCACAATGAAAGGCTTTAGGCAATTTATCCTTCGAGGTAACGTGCTGGATCTTGCAGTCGCGGTGGTAATGGGCGCGGCATTTGGGGCTGTAGTAACCGCGCTCGTTAAGGACTTACTCACGCCGCTGATTGCTGCGATTGTGGGGAAGCCAGACTTCTCCCAAATCAAATTTACTGTAAATGGCAGTGAATTCATGATCGGCGAGTTTGTTAATGCGATCATTTCATTTCTGCTGATTGGGGCGGCTGTCTACTATTTTGTGGTTCTGCCTGTGAACACACTGCTGAACCGGCTGAAGCGAGGCGAAGTCCCGCCCGACCCGACGACAAAGAAATGTCCTGAGTGCCTGAGCGACATTCCGATTGGAGCAAGGCGCTGCGCGTTTTGCACGTCAGCAGTTGTCTTGGAGGTAAATAGCGGTGTCGGAAGATGAAATGAGTGGCGCTACTCATAAACGCTCAGCAGATTTCGAAAACGTTCGGCGCCGAACCGCTATTCCGCAACGTTTCGCTGAGTGTCTCTGAAGACGAACGGTTGGGCCTTATAGGGCCGAATGGGGCAGGCAAGTCGACGCTGCTCCAGATTTTGGCGGGGCGAATCGAACCCGATGAGGGCGAGGTTGCAGTTCGCAAGAACACCCGGATCGCTTACGTGGCGCAGCGATCGGATTTTTCTGCAGATCAGACGGTGAGATCGGTAATCCGCCGGGCCCTTGAATCGAGCAACGTGGCCGAAACCGATCGCGATGCACGGGAGGCCGAAACCCTCGGGCGGGCCGGGTTTTCCGATTTCGAAGTCAGTGCTGCCGCGCTTTCGGGCGGCTGGCGCAAGCGCCTGGCGATTGCTGAGGCACTAGTTACTTCGCCAGACATCCTGTTACTGGATGAACCGACGAATCATCTCGACCTGGATGGGATCGTCTGGCTCGAGAAGCTGCTTTTGAATGCGCGGTTTGCCTCTGTCGTCATCAGTCACGACCGGTATTTTCTTCAGAATGTTGCGACCGATATGGCGGAGCTCAGCCGTGTTTACCCCGACGGCCTGCTTCGGGTGCCGGGCGACTACACAACGTTTCTGGATAAAAAGGCGGAGTTTCTCAGCGCGCAATCGAAGCGTCAAGAGGCGCTTGAAAATCGGGTCCGGACCGAAATCGAGTGGCTTCGTCGCGGTCCTAAAGCGCGTGCAACGAAGGCGAAGGCACGAATCGGAAAGGCAAACGAACTCATTGAGGAACTGGCCGATCTGAACGCGCGCACTCGTTCCGGCCGCGCGAACATCGATTTCACAGCAACAGACCGCAAGACGAAGCGTCTGTTCGAGCTCGATGGGGTTAGTTTCGAAATCGATGGCCGCAGAATCCTTTCGGATTTGAGTTTCACGCTCATGGCGGGGACGCGCCTCGGGCTTGTAGGGCCGAACGGAAGTGGAAAGACAACGCTGCTTCGGCTTGTTCGGGGCGAATGGAATCCCACAAGCGGCGAGGTGCTGCGAGCGCCCAATCTCCGCATCGTGTACTTCGATCAAAATCGGCCTCTCGATCCCGATTTGACCGTGCGACGCGCTCTCGCTGCTGACAGTGATTCGGTGAATTACAACGGGCAGACGATTCACGTTGCGTCGTGGGCGGCGAGGTTTCTGTTTTCGAGTGAACAACTGAACCAGCCTGTCTCACGGCTGTCGGGTGGCGAACGTGCGCGTGTGTTAATCGCGCGGTTAATGCTGCAGCCTGCGGACTTGTTGTTACTCGATGAGCCTACCAACGACCTCGATATTCCGACTCTCGAAATTCTCGAAGAGAGTCTGGTTGAATTCGCTGGAGCTCTTATTCTGGTTACGCATGATCGTTTCATGCTGGACCGCGTTTCGACCCTGGTGCTCGGGCTCGACGGAAACGGAAATGCCGAGCGGTTCGCGGACTACTCGCAATGGGAGGCATGGCAAGCGGAACGCCGGAAAGAAGTGTCCGGTACCGGCCAGGCGATCCCTTCGGCGCAGGAGCGTCCTAAACAGGTTCAGAAGAAAAAGCTCTCGTATCTCGACAGCCGTGACATGGAAACGATTGAGCAGCGCATCAGTGAAGCAGAGGGAATGCTGGCGGAAAAGCGTGCCGTGCTCGAAGATCCTTCCGTGGTAAGCGACCCCCAACGCGTTGTAGTGGCGCTCAAACAACTGGAAGATGCTCAGGAAGCTGTAGATCAACTTTACGAGCGATGGGCGGAGCTTGAGGCTAAGCTTGCTTGATATCAGACTTCAGATGCGGCGGGATGCACCCAAGGATTGCGATATTGGCGCTTAAGAATTTTGTTCGCCTCCTCGTCGCCGACGACTTCACATCGCACCGGGTCCCACTCCAGCGTTCGGCCGAGTTGCAAGGCATTGTTCGCGAGAATGCAGGAGGCGGTCGAAATATGTCCCTGTTCGATATCCGCGATCGGCCGTGAACGCTTGTCTATGGCGTTCAGGAAATCGAGCATGTGATATCGAATCGCCGGCGACACATGCCGCTCCAGGTCCTTTTCGGTGCGGTCTTCGGGATACTTTTCGAACTCATACGTGACATCCCGGTGAATCATCGGGCCCTGCTCGGGTATGTAATCGTATCCGTAAACATCGACTTTTAGGGTCGCGTTCTCGCCGTAGAAGGTAGCACCCCATGGATGTTGAGGGTCATTAGCTCTTCCCCATGTCCGGTGCTGCCAAACGACGCGCA
>JAFARV010000122.1 GCA_019245255.1 Acidobacteriaceae bacterium
CTCAAACAGAATCTTGCCGCCATAGCGCATGCTTACATTACTTACTGAAATCATTGAAAAAAGACCAGGTGGGAACTTCCAGTCTATCGCACGCTCGGCACGCTACGCCGCGTCCGACATTGCGCTGCGCACGGGCTGCATGAGCACGGATCGGAACCTCGCAGGTTTAACTTAGCCGGACTTCTTTGTGGTCCATCGCCGAAGAAAAACTGCCGCGACGAGCAGTCCGACGCCCATCAACGCCATTGAGGACGGCTCCGGCACCGGGGGTGCGAGCTTGACGACGAAGTCATTGTAGTCGAATACCCAGCCGTCGGCGCACGGAGAGTTCTCGGGTGTGTAGCCCTGGCCGGGAGCGGCGAAGCAATCCGGCTGCCCAAATGCACCTATCCAGTAGTCGTTTGCGTCCTGCCTGAAAATAGCGAATTGCTGCTCATTGCCAATTCGCTCGGCTCCCGTGTTGGTGTTGTATGCCGAGTCAGAGAAAAACGAGATGGTTGTCTGGGCCGCAGTTCCCTCGCCTTGCACGTTCTCAATCCAGAAACCGTAACCGCTTCCCGGAGGCACCGCAATGCCGGAACCGGTCCCGACCGCCGTGGCCGACGAGAACAACGGCACCATCGAGCTCATGATTGGAGCGCCATTCGCGTCTGTAAGGTAATAACCGAAATAGAGAATGCCGGGGCTGCCGCCTTTAATGCCTGTAACTGAATCTTCAAGGAAAGCTTCCATTGGCGGGCCGCTGCTGGTTAGCCAAATGTTCTTGGGCGCGTCATTTCCGGGCATTTCCTGATTGCCTGCGGGGCCCCCGCTTAAGTTTCCGGGTGAACTCGCCAACGTGTTCCCGTTGCTGTAGTAAGGAATTGCGCCCGGTGGGTTTGTTAACGGCGACAATATTGGATTGACATACGTACCGCCGGTCGTCAACGTCCATCCGATATTGGCTTGGTTCAAAGAAGCATTTGAACTGCCGTCTGCTGAAAAGTTATTCCAGTAAAAAGCCTTGTAAGTGCCCGAGCTCGGCGACCCATACAGATTAGTCTGGTTCCAATTCAGCCAGGTCGATCCCCCATTGACGGTATCGGCGTTGCCAGAGCTTACGAAGACAAGAAGCCCCAGGCTGATCAGCAGAATTCTGCCGATCGTCGAGTGCATGATTCGACCCCTCCTGCGAAAGTTGTGATTCCAGGCTGACCCTCTCAGGGTGTGACGCGATTTCCGTAGTGAGACGTATTACGTAGAAATACGCAAGCGGAACCTTCACGCTCCTTGTGAACGGCTCTTCAGTGGGATCTGACTTTCACTGATTGGACGCCGCCCAGCCACGTCGTCCGAAAGTACGCGAGTAAACATAGCGCCAAACAGAAAGATCTGCGCCGAGTAATAGACCCAGACCACAAGAGCGACCACGGATCCGGCTGCTCCGTAAGCCGAACCCACGCCGGTCGTGGTTAGATAGAGGGCTAACAATGTTTTACCGATGAGGAACAAGAGCGCTGTCAAGGCCGCGCCGGCCGGCACCTCGCGCCAATCAACTCGCACCTGCGGAACGTATTTGAAGACGAGCCCGAATAACAAGGCGAGTGAGAGCCCCGAAATTACCAAGTTCGCTACCTCGCCGAGTACCGCGGCTGGGACCGGAAGATAGGCCGTTGCGAACTTTTCTACGATTGCCAGGACTGCACTGACGATGAGCGACGCCAAAAGCAAAGCTCCCAGGCTGAGTACCATCAGAAAGGACGCGAGCCGCTGTAGGAGGAAGCCCCTGATCCCGGCCGAAGCAATCGGGGGCGCATCCCAAACCACATTCAGGGCTCCACGGAGTTCGAGGAACACGCCGGACGCGCCGAATAGAAGAGTCAGCAACGCAATACAAGTGGCGACAATTCCAGAGCCGGGATGGTGCGCATTGTCCAAAACTGTTTTCAGGGTTGCGGCGAATACAGGGCCGGCATAAGCGCGTGTTTGCTGGAGCACATCCTGTTCTGCTGACTTTTGGAAAATCAAGCCACAGATTGTAACCGTGAGGATTGCCAGCGGCGCGAGCGAAAGCAAGGTGTAGTAGGCGAGAGCCGCGCCAAGACGTGGCGCGTTGCATGCGGTCCACTGCGAATAGGTTTTCGAAAGCAGCGTTCCGAACCGTCTGATCTCCATTTGCGCTTGGCTCTGTCCGGATAGACGATGTAACAGCGAAGTTTGTACCTGCGTCCACCAAGTGCGTTGACTAGGGCGCTTAGCGCTTGGATATGCAAGGATGCGTGCGCCCCCGTGCCGATTAGGATGAAGACCTGTTTATGTGGCCGTCTCTTCTTGTTCGCAGTTGCTTGCACAGCTGCGACACGATGTGTCAAAGCACAACAACAGTTCCAAGGAAAAACAGTAACGTCAATCGAGTACCAGCCAGCTGCGCAGCCATTCGATCCGCGCGACTTGGGCGACATGCAACTGGTTACGGTCGGGCAGCCGCTTCAACTCTGGCAAGTGGCCGCCAGCATCGACCGGTTGTTTGCGAGCGGTCTTTTCGATGACATTCAAGTGGACGCCGAGCCGGATGGCGCAGGCGTTTCTTTGCGATTCATCACCCAGGCGCGATTGTTCGTCGGGCACGTCGACACGGAGGGGAAGATCAATGACCCCCCAAGCCGCGGCGCCATACTGAGCGACGCCGAGCTGTATCTCGGAACGCCCTTTGATCCGAACGACGTAGAGACTGCAAAAAAGAACATTCTGCAGATCATGCAGAACAACGGGTTGTTCGATGCCCAGGTGGGAACGTCTACAATAGTCGATCCCACCGTCCATCAAGTCTCGATCCGATTCCTCATCTCTGCCGGTAAGCGCGCCCGCTATGAAACGCCGGTGATCGAGGGTACGCCAAAACTCTCGAACGAGACGATCATCCGCGCGACGGGCTGGCGCATTCCGCTGATCCATCGGTGGCGGCAAGTAACGGGTGCTTTAACCGACAAAGGTACTGAGGGCATTTTAACGAGGTATGCGAAGGAGAACCGGCTGACGGCGTCGGTGGATGTTAAGTCTCTGGATTACAACTCGAAAACAAACCGGGCAAAGCCAACCCTAGATATCCAAGGCGGCCCAAAGATCGACCTCCGGGTTGTGGAAGCAAAGCTCAGCAAGAAAAAAGTCCGCGCCCTGGTCCCGGTCTACCAGGAAGGCGCGGTCGACAGGGACCTTCTCGCCGAAGGCGCACGTAACATTCACGACTATTTTCAATCCCGAGGTTATCCAGACGTAATAGTCCACTTCGGGGATCCTAAGCCCATTGGGAATGATCAGGAAGAGATTGATTTCGACGTTGCCCTCGGTACTCGGCAACGTCTAGTTCGTATAAACATTGCCGGAAGTAACTATTTCAATTACGAGACCCTTCGGGAAAGGATGTTCCTGGAAACCAACTCTCTCGTGCTGCGATATGGCCGGTATAGCGAGACCTATCGGCACAATGACGAGCTGGCGATTGAAAGCTTATATCAAGCAAACGGGTTTCGTAACTGCAAGGTCAGTTCCACGGTCCAGACAAACTATCAAGGGAAACCGCACGATCTTGCCGTTACCTTCACTATCAACGAGGGCGTGCAGTGGAGGGTCGCGGCGCTGAAGATAGTCGGCCCATCGCGATTGAGTTTGGAACCGATCCGAAACCAGTTGTATTCGATCGAGAATCAGCCGTATGCCGACGTAAATGTATCTTCTGATCGCAACAGAATCCTCGAGTGGTACTACGAGCATGGATTCCTGCATGCGACGTTTGCTTACAAATGGACAAACGGCACTCAACCCGGCACGGTCGATCTTACATATTACATCACCGAAGGCCCACAGGAATTTGTTCGGAGTGTCATCCTTTCCGGCCTGAACCGTACTCGCCCGTCACTAGTCAAGCGGACAATTACCCTCAAAGACGGCGAACCGGTTTCGATGTCCAAGATCAACGACATCTCACGCGAACTGACGGATATTGGTGTTTTCGCCAGCGTGAATGCA
>JAFARV010000191.1 GCA_019245255.1 Acidobacteriaceae bacterium
TGGCCGTTGAAGAACGCACTGTTGTGTGGAAGGATTCGCCACAGCTGGCCGAAAACCGACCGTCTGTACCCGAGCCGGTGAAACCCGCCACTCCAACTCAGGTCCGGTTTGGGATCACAATCATGAACCTGAAGGACAAAGAGCGCCAGGACCTGGGGATCGATGACAGGTCGGGCGTCAAGGTAGTTTCTGTGGATCCCGGTTCGTTCGCGGACGACATTGGTGTGCAGGAGAACGACACGATTTTGTCGATCAATCGCCAACCCGTCTGCTCCGCGGATGATGTCATGCGATTGCAGAGAGCACTGAGACCTGGGGCGCCCGTTGCGCTACATATCGTGCGCAGCACCGTCGCAGGCGGCCGCCATATACCGCCGAATCGTTACTATCTGTCGGGGCGGTTGCCGGAAGAGTAAACTACCTCATCCTATCTGTTGGGATGCAGAAGCGACGGGATTGGTGGGGCAGGAACAGTGATTTCACGTCTAACTTCTTCCTGTAACGCTGCATAATTTCCTGTTCGCCTTGGCTCGCTTGCGCCCGCCACCTCACGTATCGTTTGCTGCAACCGGCTTATCCGTAGCGTCCGGGCTGGCAGACGTGAGAACTCTTCATCCAAGCCCGCCGGCTGCAACCGGCTAACGTATCTCAGCAGGGCTTCGGGATCGTATCCAGCTGCGGCCATCGCTCTAGCGGCGAACCGATCTGCGTCGAGTTCAAACTCGCGCAAATACTGCAAACAGGAGGCCGGAACCACATAAGGAACAAAGTAAGCTCTGCTTCCCTCGCCGCCGGTTTCGACCGTCCCGGACCAGCAGAAAAAGGACAGCGGAATGCTCGATAGAGTTGCGGTTTGAGTTGACCGCGCAGTCTGTAAGACATGCCCTTCCACAACGTGCGCCATCGCGTCCGCCAGCATGCCGGCAAATTCGGCTTCATTATTTGCTGCGAGGATCAATGCGGCCGGAATCCAGACATAGCCGCCGGGGGCTGAGATCGGCTCGAAAAGCTGGCCTCCCACGTGTTCCCGAATCACCATAAAGGTCCAATTCGAGGGATCATCTGACATGTGCGCTGCCAGCCGGCTGCCAATCGCGTCGACATACTTGCTTGCCGCCGCGTTGCCAAGCGGGGTTGTCTGGCGGCGTATTTGACTTACCAGTTGATTTCCGAGTGCGTCCACCAGTGCCTGATGCTTTGACTGTACGCGCGCGGTCTGGCTGTGCTGCGACTCCTGGGCAGTTAGGTGAATCGACAGGAAAAGAACGATCGCAATCCCGCAGCGCATGTCCTCATTCTCAACGATCTCCAGTGGGCCGGATGTGCCGGCTTGAACGCGCGACTTCGCGTCTACGGAGGAACCGCGCACAACGGACTCGCCGGACGTGTGCAATCCGTAGCCGGTTGCTGTACCACCCCGGGGTCGCGTCCGGCGGCCTGTGCCGCTTTTAAGAAGCCAAAAACGCCGGCAGCAGCGGCATGGACCGAAGGCGCTTTCCTGTCGCACTGAAGATCGCGTTCGCAATGGCAGGGGCGATCCCCACAATGGGTGTTTCTCCCGCTCCGGCTGAGGGAATGTCCTTACGATCCAGCAGCACCACTTCGATCTGCGGAACGTCGCTAAAGCGCGGAACTCGATACTGTGACAAACGAGGATTCAGAATACGTCCATTCGCAAACTCGATGGCTTCGAACAGCGCGCCGCCCAGGCCCATGACGATTGCGCCCTCCACCTGGTTCTTCAACTGCTCCGGGTTGACAATCGCGCCGCACTCCCAGGCTTCCACCACCCGCTCCACTCGCAACTGTCCGCCGGAGCCGATCGAAATCTCGGCGCAGCAGGCAACGTAGCCGCCTTTCTCCAAGCCACAGGCAAGTCCAAAGCTGCGTGTTGGTGAGGAGTTGTGAGCTCCCCATCCGAACTTTTCCGTCGCCGCGTTCAACACCGCGAGTAGGCGCGCATTCTTTAAATTCTTCAGCCGGAACGCGAGCGGATCCAAACCGGCAACCGCCGCAAGTTCATCCATGTGGCTCTCTCTCGCGAAATGATTGGCTGTTGCGGCCAGCCCGCGATACGAGCCATCGCGCAAAGGAGACTTCACCTCATGAAATTCCTCGCGCTTTACCGCGACTTCGTACGGCGTCTGTAGTCCCGATGGACCAGAAAGATAGTTGTCAAATTCCCAACTCTGAAGCGAGCCGTTTCGATCTAGGGCGCCGGAAACGTCTATGATTCCAGCGGGCCGGAAGTACGCCCATGTGAACTCTTCTTCACGACTCCAGATGACTTTCACGGGCTTACCTATCAACTTGGAAATGCGCGCGGCTTCCACCGCACACTCGCCCGTGTGCTTCCCGCCGTAACCTGACCCGGCATCAGGCATCACGACCCGCACCCGATCCTCGGGCATATTTAAGGCGTTTGCCAGTTCGATGCGAACGCCGAATGGACGCTGCGTCCCAGTCCAGACGGTCAGTTTGTCGCTCCGATAGTCGGCTACGGCTGCACGGGGTTCTAGCGGCGTATGGGCGATGTAGGCCACAGTGTATGTGCTTTCAACCGAATGAACTGCACTGCTGGGCGGAGTGAAGGACTTTCTCGGACCCGCCTGCGCGCGTATGTAAGAGCTCAGTTCGTCAGTCGAGAGCTGTTTGTGTTGTTGCCATTCCGCCTTGATACTCAACACGGCTTTGTGCGCCCTTTGCTCGTCCGTTCCCGCAACTGCGATGAAATCGCCGTCCCTGACAACTTGCACTCCCGGAATTTTCTCAGCGCCGCTCGTGTCCACCGAAATCAGCTTTGCGTCGAAACTCGGAGCTCTCAACACGCGGCCAAAAAGCATGCCCGGCAGCTTTTGATCGGACGGGTACTTGTGCTTACCCGTGACGATCTCGCGGCCGTTGAGCTTCGCCACGCTGGTCCCGGCCACTTGCCACGCCGCCGGAGGAGTGACGCAATCCGGCTTTCCCATTACGTGCACCCAATCCACTCTCGCAGCGAGCTCGCCAAATCCCGTTTTTCTGCCCGAGAGGATGTCCGTTATGCAGCCGGTCTTCACTTGCAGTTTTGACCGGTCCACCCGAAGGGCTTTCGCAGCCTCGTCCAGCAGCGTTTCGCGTGCGGTCGACGCCATGCGGCGCAGCTCCGGAGCCATGGTCGGCGTCGTCCTGCTTCCAAAAGTTCCGGCATCCCACGGGACAAGCGCGGTATCGCCCATCAGCATGTTCACTGATGCCGGATCACACCGAAGCTCATCGGCAACAGCCTGCGTAAGCGACGTTCGGATATTCTGCCCGACCTCAACTTTGCCCGTAAACGCTGTGATCTTGCCATCCGGAGCGATATGCAGCCAGGCACTTACACACTCGGGGAGCGCCTGACCCCAACCATGCCGTCCGGCACCCGATTCCTGGCCTCGAGCAAACTCAGACGTAGCCGAAACCAGCAGCAGGCCGCCACCCAACATCCCAAGGAAGCGTCGCCGATCCATAGGGGCAGAGAACTCCGCCAACATCGGGTCTTTACCGTCAGGCATCATGCTGATGATTCATTTCTGTTATTTGTATTGAGGCTGCTGCACGCCGTACCGCCGCGACAATGCGATTGTATGTGCCACAGCGGCAGATGTTCCCCTCGAGGTGTTGTTTGATTTCCGATTCGGACGGGTTGCGGCGCTTTCGGAGCAGGGCAACGGATTCAAGAATCATGCCTGGCGTACAGTATCCGCACTGCATCGCATCGCAATCAAGAAACGCCTGCTGAACCGGATGCAGCCGTTCGGAAGAAGCGAGCCCTTCGATGGTTGTTATTTCCTGTCCTGCAACCGTACCTGCCGGAGTCAAACACGAGCGATGCGGGACGCCGTCCACCAGCACCGTACACGCGCCACATTGTCCTTCGCCGCAACCGTACTTAGTTCCCGTAAGGTCAAGCTCATTGCGAAGCACCCAAAGGAGCGGCCGTTCCGGATCGGTCTCAACCCGAACACGCGAGCCGTTCACTACCAGATCCATAACGTCAATTTTAGATCCGCTGTCGCGCGCAGGTCAGCTCTGATAAGCTCCCTAACAATATCGATGCGCTTCGGAAAGCTCGCTCTGGCCATCTTCGTTCCAGTAATAGTAACGACGGCTGCACCTTTACGTGTTGCCATCGTAGGGCTCGAGCACGGTCACGTGGACGGCTTCTTGAACGGCGGTAGCGCTCTCGTCCCCGCAGGCGGCGCTCTGCACCGCCCGGACGTGGAGGTCGTTGGTGTCGTCGACCCGCGTCGCGATTTGTTTGATTCATACGCGGCCAGATTGCATCTTTCGTCGGCTTTGTACTTTCCGGATATTGCCGGCATGATTGCTAAAGTCCATCCCGATGCGGCACTTGTGTTTACTTCGACACTGGGACACACTGCGGCTGTCGAGGAATGCGCCCGGCAACACATTCACGTGATGATGGAGAAGCCGATGGCCGTCAGCTACAAGGACGCCCTAGCCATCGCCAATGCCGCTAAGAGGAACCGGGTTCACGTCCTGGTCGATTACGAAACAACCTGGTACGCCAGCAACAAAGCTGCGCATGATCTCGTCGCAAACAGCGTGGCCTTGGGCGAAATCACTAAAGTGGTTGTTCGCGATGGACATCGTGGGCCGAAGCTCATCCATGTTCAGCCGGAATTTTTCGCCTGGCTAACGGATCCGAGGCTCAACGGCGCGGGCGCCCTCTACGACTTTGGCTGTTACGGAGCAGATCTGATGACGTGGCTGATGCGCGGCCAAGCTCCTCGATGGGTAACCGCCGTCACGCAACACCAGCAGCCGGATGTGTACCCCAAGGTCGATGACGAAGCGGACGTGATCCTCAATTACAAGAACGCTGTCGCAATCATTCAAGCTTCCTGGAATTGGCCGTTCGACATCAAGAACATGGACGTGTACGGCCGGACGGGTTATATAAAAACGCTCAAGCGCGATCATGTGGAGATCCGTCGCAAAGGTGAAAGCGAAGGACACACTACGGACACAACTCCACTTGCGCCGCCCTATGACGATCCCCTGCATTACCTCGCTGCGGTCATTCGCGGCGAGATCGAGGAAGATGGCAGTCCCTCTTCACTGGAGGTCAACGTGATCGTCAGCGAGATTCTCGACGCCGCTCGTGAGTCCGCAACGACCGGGAGAACCGTTCGCCTGGAGCGGTGAACTGTCGTGCGACTAAGTTCGAGTGAGATGCTTCCGTCCCGCCCCGCGTCTGGTATCACGTGAGATTCACAGCTTCAGCGAGCCGCTTGATCGTGTTCACGATCGCATTCGGTTCCCTGGCAACCGCACAACAAATCACGCCCGGCAAGCCGTTGCCGAGCAGGGTTCGCATTACCGTGCATGCTGGTCACGTCGTGCGCTCAACGATTCCGGCGACCATCTTCGGCACTTTCTTGGAACCGATAGGGAATTCCACATACGGGGGTTTGTGGGCCGAGCTCCTCCGCAACCCGAGTTTTGAAAGCGGGCTGTGGGATAGCCGGCACGTAGCCGATATGGTCAGAACCGATCCATTACTTACGCGCGCCTCTGAGCTTGGCCTTCCGATTCCCTGGGAGCCGCTCGATGCCACGCAGGGCAACCGTTACGAGCCGCGCCGCGGCGATGCGGCCAATTCATTTGAGTCGCTCGCCGTCTTCGCTGTCGATAACGCGGAGACCGGTGTTAAACAGGAGATTTTTCTACCCGCCTATCGCGAACTCGAGTATCGTGGATCCATCTTCGCCCAGCATCTGAGCGGCCCACCTGACCTTGATATCTCAATACGTCCGCGCAACGTGCCGGACAAGATCCTCGCGAACGCACATGTCACGGTCTCATCCTCAGACTGGACGAAATACGAATTCACACTGAAACTGCCGCCGGATGCCATTGCTCCCCTCGAGCCTGCCGATTTCGTTATCTCTGTGCGAAAGGCAACCAGGATTGTTGTGGATCAGGCGTCGCTTATGCCCGCCGATGCGGTCGACGGCATAGACCCAGACATGGTTCGTCTGTCGAAAGAAATGCACACTCCTTTGCTGCGCTTCGGAGGCAATTTCACTTCCGGCTATCATTGGCGCGACGGCATCGGTCCTCCTGATAAGCGCGTCAGCATGCGTAACATCGCGTGGGGCATGCCGGAGTACAACCAATTCGGCACCGACGAATATCTGAAATTTTGTGAGTTGATCGGCGCCCAGCCTCAGATCGCTCTCAACTTAGGCAGCGGCACACCGGAGGAGGCTGCCGAATGGGTGCGATATGTCGATGAGCATTGGACCAGCCACTCCGGCCTGCTCTGGGAGCTTGGAAATGAGCTGTGGGGTAATTGGAACCTCGGTTATCCATCTCTGGATGAGCTTGCGGAGCGAACCCTTGCTTTCAGCAAGGCAATCCGCGCTGTTGATCCCAGCGCTCGCCTGATCGCAACCGGACAGGATCCGGATCATTTTGAACAATGGAATGCGGAGGAACTTAAGGACCCGGCAAATACGTTCGAACTACTGTCGACGCACTTCGTTGTCACCACAACTGAGGTCGTTGCGCGCCACAGCGTGCCCGATCGCGTCGCCGAAGCAACATTCGCACTGCCTGACGAACTT
>JAFARV010000301.1 GCA_019245255.1 Acidobacteriaceae bacterium
ATCGCGGATTAAGCCGGCATGACGAGCGGCTGCCTATCTTGACTCGGAGACCGGGTCAACCTTTAACTTCGATCCATAGCTCCATTCAGTGAACGGCGTGATCGTGCGGACCACGTTGTCTCGTGCGTGCCAGGAACCACGTAGATAATCGCGGTTCATCGCTGCGATCACTTCGAGTGGGATCTCCTTTGGGCAGACAGCAGTGCATTCGCCGATGTTCGTGCACCCTCCGAAACCCTCGGCATTCATTTGCGACACCATGCGGATGGCTCGGATGTCCTTCTCCGGATATCCTTGCGGCAGGATGCCGAGATGGGTGATCTTTGCGCCCGTAAACAACGCCGCCGAGGCGTTTGGACACGCGGCCACGCATGCGCCGCAACCGATACAGGCCGCAGCATCCATCGCACGATCCGCTGCTTGTTTCGGGACAAGGATTGCATTCCCATCAGGAGCGCTACCCGTTGAGACCGAGATGTAACCGCCTGACGCAATAATTCGATCGAACGAACGGCGGTCTACGACGAGGTCTTTGATGACAGGAAACGGACGGGCACGCCAGGGCTCGAGTACAAGCTCCTGTCCGTCTTTGAAATGACGCATCGTTAACTGGCACACGGTCGTGGCAGGCAGTGGCCCGTGCGCCACGCCATTGATCATAAATCCGCAGGAGCCACATATGCCCTCGCGGCAATCGTGTTCAAACGCGACCGGTTCTTCTCCGCGCTCGATCAATTCCTCGTTCAGCACGTCGAGACACTCGAGCATCGACATAGCCGGATTGACATCGTTCACAGAGTAAGTGACGAACTTACCGGCCCGGCTGGCAAACGGCTGGCGCCAGATCTTCAAAACCACGCGCATTACTTGTAGCTCCTCTGAGACGGCTTGACGTAGTGGAAATCGAGCGGTTCTTTCACCAGATCCGGTGGATTCCCGTACCCGCGATAACCCCACGCCGCAACATACGAATAGTTCTCGTCGTCACGTTGAGCCTCGCCCTCCGGCGTTTGATACTCCTCGCGAAAGTGGCCGCCGCAAGATTCATTTCGCTCACGGGCATCGATACACATCAGCTCCGCGAGCTCAAAAAAATCGGCCACGCGTCCCGCCTTCTCCAGGCTCTGATTGAAGTCCTCGGCGCCTCCGAGCACGCGCACATCCTCCCAGAATTCATCGCGCAACGTTCGAATCTGATCAATGGCCGTCTCGAGGCCTTGAGCTGTGCGCGACATCCCGCAGTAGTCCCAAACAATCTTGCCCAGCGCCTTATGAAAGGCGTCCACGGTGCGCTTGCCCTGAATCGAAAGCAGCTTTTGTATCGTCTGCTGCACACATGCGACCGCGTTCCGAATCTCGGGATGAGATTCACTTACTTTATCGAGCTTGTTACTCGCGATGTAGTGACCCACCGTGTAGGGCACAATGAAGTAGCCGTCCGACAGACCTTGCATCAGAGCGCTTGCCCCAAGACGGTTCGCTCCGTGATCGGAAAAGTTCGCTTCACCAATAACAAACAGGCCCGGAATGTTCGACATTAGATGGTAATCCACCCATAGTCCGCCCATCGTGTAATGGATTGCCGGATAGATGCGCATCGGCACTTGATAGGGGTCTTCGTTGGTGAGGTGCTGATACATATCGAAGAGGTTGCCGTACCGTTCTTCGACGACTCGCTGACCTAACCGCTTGATAGCATCTGAAAAATCGAGATACACTCCTAAGCCGGTTTCTCCAATGCCGCGGCCCTCATCGCAAACGTACTTAGCATTGCGCGAAGCCACATCACGCGGTACCAGGTTTCCAAAGCTGGGATAGCGCCGCTCTAAGTAGTAGTCGCGTTCCTGTTCCGGAATCTGGTTCGGAGGACGTTTGTCGCCTTTTTGCTTCGGAACCCATATGCGGCCGTCGTTGCGCAGGGACTCGCTCATGAGAGTCAGCTTCGACTGGTAGTCACCCGTCTGCGGTATGCAGGTAGGGTGAATCTGAGTGAAGCACGGGTTCGAAAACAGAGCGCCACGTTTGTGCGCGCGCCAGATAGCGGTTGCATTCGACCCTTTCGCGTTAGTGGAAAGATAAAACACGTTCCCATAACCACCGGTACCGAGAAGCACCGCATCGGCGATATGGCTGTCGATCTCGCCCGTAACGAGATTGCGCGTCACGATACCGCGGGCTCGCCCATCAATCACGATCAGGTCCAGCATCTCCGTCCGCGGCAACATTTTTACCGTGCCCGCGTCGACTTGCCGCTCGAGTGCCTGGTATGCACCGAGGAGCAACTGCTGGCCTGTCTGGCCTCGCGCATAGAACGTGCGCGATACCTGCGCGCCGCCAAACGAGCGGTTCGTCAGCGTTCCGCCGTACTCTCGCGCAAACGGAACACCCTGCGCGACACACTGGTCGATGATCTCCACGCT
>JAFARV010000309.1 GCA_019245255.1 Acidobacteriaceae bacterium
CAGAGTCCTCGTTTACAGCCACGCTGCGCCGCCTGGACGTGCCGGTGTCGGTAGCTGCTCCGTCATCGGATGTTACAGAGTCACCTTCTGCGGCGGTGTCTTGGGCGCGAGTCACGACGGTCGGCCCGGCGTGCTCACCGGCAGCAACTGAAGCCATAAACACGCGCCTGGAACGCACCTCAGCATCCCGATACCGGATCGCCGCCTGGCGAGCGAGATCAATCCGCACCGAACTCCGATCGTCGGCTCCGTTGGGGAAGTAGAAATTGAGGGTGTAGCGTTGGCGAAGCCTGGCGAGCGTGTCTTCAAGAGCGGACGCCTGATCCACCTGCATGGTATCCCCGCCGGAATCACCGGCAATCGTTGCGGTGCCGGCTGAATGCGACGGATCTGCGGAACCGACGCCGGGGCCGCCTGGCCCCAGAACAACGGGGCCTCCGCCGGGGAAGCCAACGCCTCCTCCGCTACCCGGCCAACCGCCACCGGGCCAACCACCTCCGCTACCCCACGTACGATGCCTACCGATCGGACCGCCCGTGAGGTCAGCGGGTTCATATGGAGCCTGCAGGAAGCTGAGGATGGCATTGGCACGGGCCAAAGCCTTTTCGACACGCGGTTCATCTTCCGAGTCCTGCGTCTCATCGTCCGTGAGAATGACGATGGCACGGCGAGCCTGCGGCCGGGCCTCATGCTCGACATACGAGGCGGCGCTGAGCAGTGCCCGCGTAATGTGTGTGCCACCGTTGAAACGCTCCGAGCGTACGAGGCGATTCAACTCGTCGGCGACTTCGCTACGATTGTCGCGAAACGGCAGGCGGACGCGGGTGTATGTGTCGAAGACCATGATCGCGATGCGGTCCTGTGGAGCGAGCACATCGAGAGCCTGGCGTGCTGCAGAGGCGATACGTTCGACATGGGGTTCCATGCTGCCGCTCACGTCTAGCAGGAGCAGAATGTCGATCGGCATGTTTTCACTCGCGAAGTTACGTATAGGAGTGACCCGCCCGTCTACACGCAAAACGAAATCGCGCTGCTCGAGGCCGGTAATCGCGCGGCCGTCCTTGTCAACCACCTGAGCGTCAACGCGTCCCAGTGCGACGTCGCTCTTGAAGACGACCGGATCGTCAGCATAAACCGATCCCACGGACAGCAGGATCAGGGCGAAAGCAATGTAGTACATCTCGAAGACTGCCGGGTAGCTGATTAGTCATACGTCCGCCGATTCAGATGCGTTTCGAAGCAGTGGGCAGAGGTGAGGAAAGGTGACCGGGCGGGACGACAAGCGGGCGTCAAAACAGAAAATCGAAATCGGCGGTATATCTGCGGCCTCGCTGGCCGAGGTAGGAACCGTAGGCGGGGTCGGCAATGTTCGTGTGCAGTCCCTCGGGATTGAAATGATTGGTCATGTTGAAAAAGCTGAGCGAGAAGCGCAGAGTGTGTTTCGGGTCGATTTTGATGTCTTTTGACACACGCGAGTCGGCTGAGAAAAAGTTCGGAAATCGCTGCCCGTAAGGCACGCCTACATACTGCTGGAACGCATCGGTTACCGAATACGGCAGTCCCGTTCGATACTCGAGCACTGGGGCAATCCAGAATCCACGCGGTAGTTTGACGTTTCCCCAAGCGAGAAATCGGTTTGGCATATCCGATGGAAGATTCGCGAACTGATCCGGGCGGATGATAGGGCCCGGGAAGCTGCCGAGATAGCCGGCAAATTCGTTCAGGTCCCCGCGGGCCCGGCTGCGCACGTACGAGACAAATAACGAGCTGTTCAGCGGTACGCGGACTCGCGCCGTGACTTCTGCCTGCCGATAACGCGAGGAACCAGAACCTGTCAGCACATCCATGCCGGGAACGGAAGGCGGCAGAGGCGCAACCGGGTTCAACAACACCAATCCAGACGCGTCGTTTTCGAGAAATCCCGCTCGCAGTTTGACCCAGGTGCCGAGAGGTTGCTCCAACTGCACGCTCCAGATACTACTTTGAGGAGAAAAGTTTCCGGGCGTTGGCTCAGCGACGACAAAGGGGTCTCGTCGTGTAACTTGCCCGAGTATGTTTTGATATTCAAACGGCCCGGCGGAAATGGCGCCAGAAGTATCGAAGAAGGTTATTACCTGGCTCGGGTAACTCGGAAACGCGTAGACATTCAGCGGCACGCGATCGTAGAAAACACCAAATCCGCCGCGCAGTACCGTGCCGAGGTTTTCGAACGGTGACCAGCTGAAGCCGGCACGAGGCGCAACACGGAAAGATTCCGAGATATCCTGCGACTCGGTGCGAATCCCGAGATCAAAGGCCAGATGTGAAGTTACGATCCAGTGATCTTGAGCAAAGAACGCGTATTCAGTGTCGGAGAGCTGGTAAGGGCGGCCTCCAATGAACGAAATCCGCTCAATCAGCGAGCTTGCTGCATCGAGGATCTCGACCGGATGCTCGGTAACTTGTCCGGTGTAGGCACTTCCGGCAATGTAAGATCCGATCTTGACAGCATGAGTGCCCGCAGTCTTCAGAGTAGGCAGTGAGTAGGTGGAAGTTAGTCCCAGGCGCGATGCAGTGCGGAACTGCTGCTCAAAGTAGTTGCCGCCATTTACCCACGGGGCCATTGTGAAGTCGAGCGATCCTTGGGGCCAAATCCGCGCATCGAAGCGTGTCCCGGAAAGAGTGTTTTCGAGCAGTCCTCCGCCGATCGTAAGCCGATCCGCAACAGTCGCAACGTAATCGTGCGTTCCCGCGTCGGGCGACGTTGGTTCCGGATTAAGGAAGTTGATGTTTACATACTGTTGGCGCTGCGGTGCGGCCTGCAAAGTGGCTGTGAGTAACTGCCGGCTTGATATAACCCAATCGAGCTGTGAGAAGGAATTGAAGCCTTCCTGGCGGCTTTGGTTTTTCGGGTAAGTGAGGGTGTAAGCTTCGGTGTTGCGGAAGACGTATTCGAAACCTTCTGAGAAATAGAGCTTGCCGGGAATCAGGGGGCCTTCAAAATTCAAGCGCGGAGTGGCGTCTTTTACTCCTTCGAGACGCCGGCTACGGATGCGGAAGTCAGGCAAGGGATCGTTCAAATCCCATTTCCATTCGTCGCCGCCGCGCTTTGTTTCGACAGACACGAGACCGGCGGTGAAGCGACCGTATTCGGCCAGGAAGGAGGTCTGATATACATTCAGCGTTTCTACGCTGTCGATGGGGACAGTTAAACCGAACTG
>JAFARV010000406.1 GCA_019245255.1 Acidobacteriaceae bacterium
TTAAAAGCAGCTCAGGAGCATCTTGGAACACTCTCGCAGACGTTTGTTAACTGACGCATCACTAACAGTGCTTGGATTAATGGCAGCCTCTTCTGCCGTGACCGATGCACAAGCGCCTCCGCCACCAGGAGCGCCGCCCGCATTTGCCACATCGCCTGCAGTTGGACCCGAAGTCTCTGGTTCCACATTTACGGAAGCTGAGAAATTAATGCAGGTGAATTTGACACGCAATGAATGTAAACAAGCAGCCGACAGCTGGCGGGAATCAATGGCGCCCCTTTACGAGCGCCGCACGGGACCCAGGAAAATCCAACTGGAGCCGACGCTCGCGCCGGCTTCGAGATGGGAGCCGAATCAGTTCGCCGCAACGACTACAACGGGCGCCGACCGATTTGTCCCTCGGCACTACGAACCTGCCCCCTTGCCTTCAAACGAAGCGGATATCGCTTTTGCACCGTTGACACAGCTCTCACAGTGGGTTCAGAGCCGGCAGCTTTCTTCACAGCGGCTAACCAAGATTTATCTGGACCGCTTACAACGCTTTGACCCAAAGCTGCGCTGCGTTATCACATTGACTCGCGAACTCGCTCTGGAACAGGCGAAACGTGCGGACGCAGAGATTGCGGCCGGGAACTATCGCGGCCCATTGCACGGCATTCCATGGGGCGCGAAGGATCTTCTCGATACGGCCGGTATTCCCACCACTTACGGAGCGGAGCCATTCAGAGATCGCATCCCGTCCGCAAATGCCACTGTGGTTCAACGCCTCCACGACGCAGGCGCAGTCCTGATTGCGAAGCTCAGCCTGGGCGCCCTGGCATTGAATGACATCTGGTTCGGAGGCCAAACGATGAATCCATGGCTTCTCGAAGAGGGATCGTCCGGATCAAGTGCCGGACCGGGCGCTGCAACAGCGGCAGGTCTGGTTGGCTTCTCTATCGGCAGCGAAACAGGTGGCAGCATCGTCAGCCCCAGCATGCGCTGCGGCGTTGCTGGTTTACGCCCCACTTATGGACGTGTACCACGGACCGGGGCAATGACGTTGTGCTGGTCGCTCGATAAGCTCGGTCCGATGACACGGGGCGTTGAAGATACACTCCTTATTCTGCGCTCTATTTCAGGGCCGGATAGCCACGACGTGGCCTGTGTTCCGAGTACGCTTGACTACGATGGGACCGCGTCGGTCACAGGGCTGCGCGTCGGCTATTTTCCGAAATGGATCCAGGAGGCCACGGAAGTCGATCGCGCCGCGCTTCAGAGCGCCCGCGAGCTCGGCATGACCCTCGTTGAGGTTTCGATTCCCGATTGGCCATACGATTCGCTGGACCTGATCCTCTTCGCCGAGGCGGCCGCGTCATTCGAAGAATTGACGCTGAGCGGCGGACTCAACCAGATGAAGATGCAGGTTCCCGACGCTTGGCCAAACATTTTCCGCCAGTCGCGATTTCTGTCCGCTGTAGATTTCGTCCAGGCCGATCGGCTCCGCCGCAAGGTTGCAATCGAAATGGCTCGCCTCTTTTCGCAAGTCGATTTGCTGATGGTACCGTCCCTGCAAGACGAGATGTTGACCATCACTAACTTTACGGGCCATCCATCGCTGACTCTTCGCGCCGGGTTTGTCGAGGTTTCTGAGGCACGGAGCGATTGGGCACCGGATCCTGCCAGACCGCTTCCGAAATTCAACCCGCCCCGGCGCGTACCACATGGTGTGACGCTGATCGGACATCTGTTCGACGAAGGCACACTCGGCCGCGCCGGAGTTGCTCTTGAAGCAAGCTTTGGTGTCGCTGCCGAGAGGCCAGCCGGCTTCTGAAATGGTCAGCGAGCCCGCAGAACTGGAACGCTTTCTCTTCACGTGTGTGGCTCTACGGTTTGGGACGTCCTGGTTATCGCTGGTTTTTGTGGCTCTGCCGGCGTTCGGCCAATGGAACCTTGCCACATCCAACACCACCGCCGATCTTCGCGGTGTACACAAGGCGGGAGTGGGCGTGATCTGGGCCAGCGGAACCAACGGTACCGTCTTGCGCAGTGAGGACGACGGCTATGTGTGGCAGCTTTGTGCCACTCCGCCTGATGCCGCAAAGCTCGACTTCCGCGCTGTCTTTGGCTGGAACGGAGACCACGCCGTTGTCATGTCGAGCGGTCCAGGACCTGCATCCAGACTGTACGAAACCAAGGATGGATGTGCAACTTGGCGCGTACTCTTTCAAAATCCCGATCCCGACGGCTTTTGGGATGCTCTCGTCTTTCGCGGCAACACGGCTTTTATTCTGGGAGATCCCGTCGGCGGCCGTTTCGCCATCTATCGTTCAGATGATTCGGGACAGCATTGGCATCGCGACAATGCCCTTGGCCTTGCTGCCTCGCCCGAAGGCGAAGGTGCGTTTGCCGCGAGTAATTCGTCACTCGTCGTACTTCCCAACTCGGAGCTCTTATTCGCAACCGGTGGGCTTGGAGGGCCGCGGATTTTTCGAAAGCAAGTGTCAGAAGGCTGGACGGGCGCTCGAATGCCAATCGCAGGGCACAAAGAAAGCGCGGGTGTCTTTTCGAT
>JAFARV010000429.1 GCA_019245255.1 Acidobacteriaceae bacterium
CGAGCACGACCTGATTTTGCCGCTGATTGATGAGTGTCGTAGCCTCGTAAAGCTGGTCACGTTGCCCCGCGAACGTCAGGGTATAAAGACCGTTATCAAAATGCCGCTGTAAGTAGCCAATCGAGTTGATCTGGTTGTAAATGGCTGTCACGAAATTGTAGGAAAATGCCTGTCGAAAGAGGAAGGAACTGAGATAGGTGTAATCGAGATGCGCGGTAAAGCCGTCGAAATAAGACGTCGCTCGTAGCTCAAACTCAAGACCGCCTTCCTTCAAAGGCGTGCCGCCTCCCTGCGAGACGCCGCGGTCATCAACATCGTAGAGATTGAAATCAAAATCGGTGTTCTTGGTTGGCTTACCGCGGAAGTCGTACAGATAAGCAGGCCCTCGCTGCGAAAAATATCTGAGATAGCCGGTCATGTCGTAGCTCCGGCTCATCGCCCAGTAGTAACCGGCACCGTACAAATAACCATAAAACGAGCTGTGGCCGATCTCGGGTGTCAGGAATCCGCTCTGACGTGGATTCTTTCCAAGCGGACGATAGTAGTAGGGAAAAAAGAACACAGGAATGTTCTTGAGACGGAATACCGTGCGATGACCGATAGCGCGGTCTCCGGGAATCACATCGAATAAGGGCGATCCAAACGTCCACCACGGCTTCGGTATATGGCAGTCGGTCATATAGCCGTTGTGCAGGATGTAGCGGTCGTTGATACGTTCCGCCCACTCAGCATGGAAATAGAACGGGTTCGTGGTCGTCAGGACTCCTGGGCTGGTCATCACCTTTGCGGGCGACGTGCCTTCGACGTTGTAAAACTTGCCTTCGTGGGTTTTGATGTTGTAATCGGCACGATCAGCTTTGATGTCGTCTTTGCTTGCGAAGTGCCGCAAATGTACGTGCCCTCGCGCATTCGCCCAGTTTGTATCTGAATTGAAATCGATTTCGTCCGCCGAGATATCCATGTCGGACGTCTTTACCTCGGCATTCTGGTGTAAATGCTTTAGGGGCCCATCAGACTCCTGAATGCGTCCTCCGTACCAGATCTCGTCAGGCGGAGGTATCTCCGACTGCGGTATCGATACGGTCTGGCAAAGGGCTGTGGGGGCTAAAGCAAGTCCTGTGCATGCGACGGAAAAAAACAGCAAGTAGAAGAAATGTTCTAGACAAATCCCAGCTATTCTGTTAGATAGTTGAACTGGGGGTATAGATCTTTTGTCAAGGAGGGTGGGCGAAGCGGAACTCGGGATCAATCGAAAACCGTAGCATGACCGATTTCCCAGCCGCAAGCTTTCGGGCGTTTCACGGTCGTTTCGCGCGATAGATGGGTTCCCGCTGCTCCGCAGAATTCTGAAGAGATGACTTGCCAGCACTGTCAGACCTGGATTTTGGACGATGATCACCGTTGTCGGCGTTGCGGTCGTCGCGTAAGAAGTACGCCGGGACGGATCTCGCCGTCCACGTATCCCATCGCTGCGGCCGCGACAGCTCCGGCGTACGACTTTGCTGTTGAGCAAGAAATTGAGGCTCCGCAGGAACCGGCCGAATCCGGACAACAATCTTTGTTTTCGCAGTTCGTCAATGAACCTCGAGTTATCCCATTCGATTCCCTAACCAGTGCGGTCGAACGGGAATCGATTCGAGCGCGTGCTGCAGATTTGGCCCGACCCGCCCCACTGCGTACTGCAAAGGTTGAAGTCCGGCGTCCCGCCAATTCGAAGCGGCACCGGATTGATGGTCAACAGAGTCTCGATTTTCTCGAGCACAATCAGGTTGCCGCCCGTCCCGAGAGCTCTGTAATCTGCGATGCTCCGGTTGCACCCGCTGCTTTGCGAATTCAGGCCGCGATGATTGACGGAGCCATCATCGCCGCCGGCTGGGGAGTCTGCCTGGCCATTTTCCTCTACGTGGGAGGACGAATTCCCTTGGACCGGCATCTCGCGCCGTTCCTATTGTTGATGTTGTCAACTGTGCCATTAGTCTACAAGCTGTTGTGGACCTTTGCCGGGCGGGACTCGATCGGCATGCAAGAAACGCGGCTGCGCCTCGTGGATTTCGATGGCAATCCCCCGTCCCGCACGCGCCGGTATCATCGTCTCGCAGGGAGTATCATCAGTCTTCTCGCTGCTGGAATGGGACTGATCTGGGTTTTCGTAGACGAAGATGCGCTGACCTGGCACGATCACATTTCGGGCACATTCCCGGCCATCGTAGAAGAGTGATATCGTCCAATCTTCGCGTCGATTCAGCCGACGTCGGTGTTGCTCACCGGGATAATGACCGCGGACATCGATCCCTTTGATTTCGGCATTCGCGGGTCTGCCCCGTATGCCTGGATCTGGTCGCGGCCAAACTCCGCTTGAGGGCGCTCACAGGTAATCACGATCGTTCGGCCGGTTGTGTCCACTTCTACCGCATGCTGGAAGGCGACACTGGCCGGCAAGAGGAAGAGCTTCTCCAACATTTCGATCACGTAATCGTACGTGTGCTCATCGTCGTCGAGCAGCACGACGTGAAAGAGTGGTTCACGGTCAATATGCTCTACGTCGCGGGTCGAAGGCACGACGACCGGCGAAACAGCGGTGTTCTCCATCGCAGGTAGTGCTCTTCCATTGGAGCACTGGACACCCGGACGCCGCAAGCACCCTTCGGGATCGCCAACTTGAGCGGAATCGCAGATCGAGGCGCGGCCACTGAAGAACTGTTAAAATACAGGTGTCCACCAAAGAGGGGGCGCAACGGTTTCGACGGGATTGGATCGTTGTGTGAAGGCGTGTCGGGTTCCGAGCTCCCGTTAAACGATCGGAAAACAACAACTGCCAATAATCAGCAGTTTGCTTACGCTGCCTAATTAAGGGTAGCCGCTCCGGCTGTATGAGCCTGCGCGTCGGCTAGCGAGCGTCACTTTGCAGGATAGGTACCTGGCTTCGGTCCGGAGCCGTGGGCCGAGATCAATCGGGCTAAGCGGGGGCCGCTCTTGCCGGTTCTATAGGCCGTCGCTGAAAAAACAGAACCGGATACACACGTAGGCTTTGCACGGCGGACTTTTTCGGACGCGGGTTCGACTCCCGCCGCCTCCACCAGCTCGCGGGTATTGGCGGAAATTCGGGTCGGCGTCAGCGGCGCGAGGGCGTTTCCACGTGAAGGCCCGGACTACCCCTCCCGCTCGGACCCGAACCGGACTGAGAGCTGCGTCACAAGGAGTGGATAGGTTGTGGACTGTGACCCCGCGGAGCGAGAAAATGTGAAGACGGCAATGGATCGGAATCTGGTGATACAGAAGCTGCGGCAGTACGAACCGGAATTGAAGGCCGCCGGAATCGTTCATTTGCGCCTGCATGGTTCCGTTGCTCGCGGCGAAGCCTCGAAGAGCTCCGATGTTGATTTGATTGCAGATTTCGACCCTGCAAAGCCGCTCTCTTTGCTTGACATGGTTGGTCTGGAAAATCGCCTCTCCGATCTGCTCGGTACTCACGTGGATCTCTCGTCAGCCCACATGCTGAAAGCGCCAGTCGCGGCCAAAGCCGCGAATGAGGCCGTGCTTGCCTTTTAGAGAGCCTTGGCTTCCTCTTCAAGACATTCTGGATGCGATCAGCCAAATTGAACAATTCACGGCCGGGCTCGATCTCAATACATTTCAGGCTGATCCGAAATGTATTGCAGCGGTCGAGCGGAAGCTGCTCCTGATAAGTGAGGCGGCAGCGCGATTGGGCGAGCAAGCGGAGCTGTTATGCCCCGGTTTACCCTGGCGCGATATTCGCGGGATTGGTAACTGGCTTCGCCACCAATATGATCATGTCGACGTGCGGACAATTTGGCGAACAGTGGTCAACGATCTGGCTCCGCTAGAGACGGCTATACGTCAGGTGCTTTCAGCACGAGGCCGGTAGCCCAAGCAGAGTGCCTACCTGATGGTGGGGACGACGCTGCCGTAGGTCCCATCGCGGACTTACTGAGCTGGAGCGAAGCGTCAGATAACGGCTACTTCATGAAAGTGCGACGAAATGTTCACAAACGTCCGCTGCCTGTGGGTGCGTGCCGCAGACCTTCGCGCTCCAGAGCTAATGCACCTTTTCCGTTCAAGTACACCAGCCTTTTCGCCTGTGCCACATCAAACGTAAGGCCTCTCAGGTCCGCGTCCGTAGCCGTCTCCGAACGGGTCACCAAACCCGCCGTAATCCACTCCTCGACCGGCGCGCTGAAACTGGGCAACGGGGGCGTTATAGTGCGCATTTCTATTGTTAGAACGACTGTCAAGCATCCGGTTTCACCGCCATCACCCGAAGCGGGCGACGACCCTCATCGCACGAACTGATCCACGTAATCTGCCCCCAGCCCGACGGTGATGTAATGCTGCCGGCACATGTCGATCTTCGTAAAAACATCCTCGAAGCCCGTGTGGTTCCCAGCTTCGTCGACGTAGTACATGCAGCCCGATATGTTGAAGAACGTAATCATTTCCTCGACATCTGCATCGACGGTCAGCGTGTGCGTTTCGCCGGGCGGTTCGAACACGTAATCGCCGGCTCGGGCTACCCAGTCATGTTCCAGATAACGCCAAGAGCCTTTGATCACATACCCGTGCACGGGTGCAGGATGGCGATGGCGGCTCAAGATTCCAGCTCTGCGCACACGTAGCAGATTGCACCATTGGCCGTTCAATGTGTTGAGCATCAGCGGCCGAAACCAAACGTTTGGCGCCTGAGGCACCCACACACGCTCGTCGTCCGGAATGGCAGCCGTGACAATTTGTTCGGGAGACTGCGGGTGCGTGGTCTGGGAATGCATATCTACGCTGCCGAGTAGCCGCCGTCGACGGGAACGACCGCGCCCGTCATGAAAGAGGCCGCCTCGGACGACAAGAATAGCACCGGTCCGGCTATTTCTTCCGGCCTGCCCCACCTCCCCATGGGAGTGCGCGAGACAAGCTCGGCCGAACGTCTGGGATCATTTTGCAGCGCTTGCGTGAGGCGGGTAGTAATCCATCCTGGAGCGACCGCGTTCACCCGAATGCCGTCAGACGCCCAGGCGATCGCCAATGATCTGGTCAGTTGCGCGACGCCGCCCTTGCTAGCGCTGTAGGCTGGGACGCGAGCGGCACCGAAAAAGCTGAGCATGGATGCGACATTCA
>JAFARV010000162.1 GCA_019245255.1 Acidobacteriaceae bacterium
AACACGACGTGCAGCATCCCGGGCACTGTCACCGGGTCGGGTGACATCGTCCTGAACCTGAACCACGGAACCCAGACATCGCAGATCCTGCCATTTATCTGGACAGGAGGCGTGGTGCTTGGTTTATTGCTCTTACGTCAGCGTTGCAGCGGTGGTACTTACGAGCGAATCGCCCTACGACCGGCGTGGCTCGCTGTTTCTGCCATGTTACTGTTTACGGTTGCTTGCGGGGATGGCGGCGGCAGCAGCGGCTCCGGGATCACTCAGCAGTTTGTTCCACCTCCCATTACCGGTAACGTGACCGTTACGGCACAAAGTACCGCGACTACGTTGAGTCCGGCTCTGGCCCACAGCGTAACCGTGACTGTGTCGATCCCGCAGTAACTTACTTATCGGCTTCGGTGATTGGCCGGGAAATAACACACGCGTTGATCCCGCCAATACCCATCGAAAGCTTTCCTGCCAACCGGCCCGGCAGCGCACACGCCGCATCGAAAACGAAATCCTTGTGCAAGTGCGCGATTGCCGCATTCAGTTCTCCGGGTTTCAGGGGCGTGGGAAACACCTCACCGGCTTCGTAGCCGAGATATTGGGCCGTGAGCTCCCAGCCGCCGCCGGCGCCCATCCCATGTCCGAAAGTTCCCTTTCGCGCGGTCACCAGAACCGGCTGCCGGACTACCGATTTTAGAGTTGCCACTTCCGCATAGTCGCCGGGCGTGGCGGTCGCGTGCAAATCCCATGTCCCGACGTCTTGCTCCGATGCGCCGGCTTCCGACAGCGCGTCCATCATCGCCAGGCGAGGCCCCTCGAGCGATGGCGTAATGATGTGTTCGGCATCGGAGCTGACCCCGACCGATACAGGCTCCATTCCCAACGGCTTGAATCCCTCCGCCTTCATATAGTCCCAATCGCCCACAATCCAGACCACGCTGCCGCCGGCTACATGTGTTCCTTGCAAACGAGTAAGCGGAATCGAGACACTTTTATCTGCCGAAATAACTCGCGCGTTGTAGAACGCGCCGACCAGAAGGGGATGCGGCGGCGGATCCGTAGCGCCAACTACCACGGCCTTCGCTTCGCCATTCTGGATCGCGCGTATCGCCAGGTAGAGCGCGACGCCAAAGGTCGAACACGCTGCAACCGGCGCGAAGGCCATTCCGTTAATCTTGCCTAGAATTGAGATCTGCGAAGCCGGTGTGTTGTGAATGTTCCAGATCACGTTCGCACTCACGTTCCAGGGCGGCTCCGGAGCATTCCACTTCTGCCTCAACCTGCCATGCCGCTTTTCTTTTTCCCGGATGGTGTTCAGCTTACCCGTCTCGACATCGCCTTCAATGGACAGGCTGTCGATCTCAGCCAATTCCCGCAGATACTGCTGCAATTCCGGCGAACGCCATGACCAATACGCCCACCACTCGCCGCACGCCTTCTCCGCCTCATCCGGATCCGAAACTGACTCCGGGCAGCGTGGAGCATCCGCGTACTTGTCCCGGCTGCCATCACCGCCATCCAGCCACGCGCGCAACTCTGAGTTGTGCTCGGGTGCTGCCCAGAAACGGTTCCAGCGTCTTTGCGTGAAGAACTGTTTGATGCTCTCGTCGTATATTGTTCCGATCGCGCCAACACCTGTACCCACATACACGTGCGCCTGCGACCCCAGCCGCTGGAGTACTTCTTCCATGCCCGGGTTCTGTGCCAGCGACTGGATGAACGCACCAATCGCATACTGCGCGGGCGTGTCCATTTTCTCTTTCAGTTTTTGGTAGAGCCGCGGCGCAAATCGTTGCCGGATCCAGTCCTGATAGTCTCCAAACTGGAACTCCGGGCAGCCCACCAGAAAGTTATCGGGCCCGAATCCGTCAAATGGTGTTAGCCAGCTGTCCGATGAGGCGAGATTTGCTTTAAAAGCATCGATATTTGGCGATTTCGGAGCTACAATGCCCCAGCCAAATACGCCTACCCTTACCGGCACTTACACGCCCCGGTGAAAGTCGGTCCAGTCAATCGCTCATACTCTCGGTGCATTCCTGTATTCTCAGCCTACACGAGTGTTGAAAACGCACCGTTCCCGTTTACGAACGAACGAGACGGCAGCTACGCGCGCACTGCCTTCACACCGCGGCCGTATTGCGCGAGGTGCTCAAATCACGCGAAACCACGGCGACCATGTGCCATCCGTCGTGCGTTTCTCTTTCGCGTCTTTCTCTTCTTTCGCGCGTTGCTGCTTTGACTTGCCGCCTTTGAAATAGAGATGCACAACCACTGTGTGCGACGCCGGGTCTGCGGTGTAATCCGAACTCGTATCCGCCAAATTGTCGAATAACTGCTGTTCGTCTACGCGTTTAAGGAAGAAATCTGGATAATCGGGATTGAAAGGCTTGC